>NZ_JBYOJV010000024.1:0-86610 GCF_057798835.1 Cupriavidus sp. 291-E7 | reverse complement strand
GGAGGCAGGGAGGCAGGGAGGCAGGGAGGCAGGGAGGCAGGGAGGCAGGGAGGCAGGGAGGCAGGGAGGCAGGGAGGCAGGGAGGCAGGGAGGCAGGGAGGCAGGGAGGCAGGGAGGCAGGGAGGCAGGGAGGCAAGCGGACCACATTCGACGCATTTGGGAATATCGTCGTCCCCCCGTACGAACACGGTGCTGTGACCGGTCGTCCTCGTGCCCCCTTGTGCTTGCGGATCGCTTCGAATGCGCGATCCTTCAATGGATCATTCAGTCGCCTCTTCCGCAATAAGAAAACGTTTTGGGTTTTTGCCCAGCCAAGCCGGCGCTCGGCCTCGACCAGACCAGGTTTTACCGGTTTTGGGATCCATATACTTTGGGGGGAGCGCCGGTTTCTCACTTTCGTGACTGTCACTCTTTACTGGCCGACCGCGGCGGCGTTTCCCTACAATGTCATCCACGGTGAGGCTATACGTCTCCATCAAACCACGGATCTGATCGATAACTCCGGTTACTTCTTCTAGCCGCATTTCTGCGAGACGGACTTCCAACGCTTCTTTCTCCGCAAGCAGCTGTTGATATGTGGCCATTCTTTCTCCTTAAAAGATCTACTTGAACCTCCATTCTATACCAAAAACGAATGCGACGGTATTTCGATAAAAAATGTGCGTTGTCCGGTATTGACCCGCCTAACGATACCGTGCCAGTGACTCTCATCGGCTGAAGGAAATATACTCGTCCCGACACGCTTAGAACTTCATTGTGAAGTTTCAATCTTGATCGTCTGAAAATAACAGCACTGAAAGGATGCGAATCAGTGTATGCGAATTTCGCCAATCGATCAGATCACCGCGGAAGTCGTCAGCGTCATTGGCGTCGTCTACAGCCTCACGCCTATTGAATGCAGCCTCACAGGTACCACCCGACTTTCAGACCGGTGAAGCCCAGTACGTAGCGGTGACACCAACAACCGGGCGCACTCAAATCGCTTGCGTCGATGACGCGATCGGCAAAGCGCCGCTTATGGGACCCCGTGTGTCATTAGCGATGATACACGGGGTCCCATCGCCGACAATGTTGGCGGCTTACTGCAAAAGATTCTGAACAATGCGACTGCTTTACCGACGCTGATTGGATCATTACAGACGCGGCAAGTTGCGCTGCGTCTAGTAAAGACTTCTTGGCTACCATCGCCGTGAGTCACCGCGACGCTGTCGAGGCTGAAGCTATCCCGCTAGCGCGTCACAATGGTTGCGTCAGGGTGGCGCCGTTTCCGCCCATTGGACGCAACGCAAGTTGTAGCCCCACAAAAACGAATCGGCGGCTGATGCTCCGGGTTTTATTGAATCACGACCGAAAGCGTTGACCTGCGGTGGAAGTTTGTAGCCAATCAGGAAGTGAGTCGGTTGTCAGCCAGGCTAGACGGACCGTGACCGGAGGTTGATAGCGATGGGCACTATGTGGCCTGCTCTCGTTGTAGAACTGCCGCCAGTGCTCGATGAGCACCTTGGCTTCTGCGTGGCTGCGGAACCATTCGCGGTTCAGCAGCTCGTCACGGCTGCTTGCCGTTGAAACTCTCAACAAAGCCGCTCTGCCACGGCTATAAAGGCCGAGCCGATTGCCGCGTCACGCCGCCAGCGCAGGAATTTGGCGGCGGCAAATTCGGCGCCGTTGTCCGAGCGGACGTATGCGGGCTTGCCGTATGGACGAAGTCGTAACTCCAGACGGAGTTGGGCCGTGTAGCGCCGGGCAGACGAATATCACTGCCGCAACGGCGCCGGCGAGGACGCCGCTTCGGGATACCGAGCTTCAAAGTCCGCCACATCCGGCGCACCGCAAGCGTCCGGTCAGTACCGTCTGGACGTTAAAGCGCCAATAAGCACAATAGGTCCCCACCAAACGATACATGGGGACCTATGCCAGAGTCTGCTATGGGTCAGGATGGTTACGGTAAGGAACCAAGGCGACGCTTCCCGGTTGAGTACAAGCGCCAAGTTGTGCAATCACTTCTGTCGTCAACGATGTCGCTGGCGCGCTTTGCGCGCGAGCACGATCTGAACCACAACCAAATGGCCAGATGGCGCCACGAGTATGAGCAAGGCAAGTACGGTGCGGTGCCGGAGCTGCGCAAGGACTTCATACCCGTATGTGTCGAACCGAATCTGAGTATCCTGCGACTGGTTGTACTTACCTCCAGAGCGATGGCAACGGTCGAGCCCCATCTACCCAAGGGCAGGATCGTGATTCACGATGTCAGCCACGCCTACCTGCACGAACTTATCGAGGCGCGCCGATGATCGGCCTACCTGCTGCGACGCGGGTGTGGCTTGCAGCCGGTATCACGGATATGCGCTGCGGCTTCAACAGCGCACCCGCGATTCGCCCAGTGCCAGCCAGGCCGCCATCCGGCGATAGCCAAAGCGTGGCACTTCCTGGGAGGGCGTGAGCAGCCGTTCGCCCAAGCGCCGGTCTTTTCTCCGACTGCCTGAGCACATAGGTCGGCACCCGGCGACTGAGCCCCAGGTAACGACAGCCTTGCGTTGCGAGAGACCCCGCCGAGTGAGGGCTTCCAGCGCATCGCGCCGTCCCGTCGGGGTATACATTTTTTTCGGCCGAGCTCCTTCAAGCCGTCGATGACTAGCAACTGCTCGGCCAGCAGGCGCTTGAGCCGCTCGTTCTCCGATTCGAGCTCCCTGAGCCGGCGTACCTCAGCCACGCCCATGCCGCCGAACTTGTTGCGCCATCGATAGAACGTCTGCTCCGTGACGTTGTGGCGCTTGCACAGATCCTTTGCCGACACCTCCCGGCTTTCGGCTTCCCGCAGGATGCGGATGATTTGTTCGTCGGTAAATCGCTTCTTCATCGAGTTCTCGATACTCCAAGGATACGAGAACTCACTTTCCGGCTGGCTACAGGATTCGTCTCAGTTCACCGTCGAGTTGACACGAATCTTGACCGTATCGCTATACGTACATACGTACCACCTACGTACCACGAACAGGCTAGCATACGGCTGGATCGATAGAATGGCTCGCAAAGTCCTCCATCTTCATCGCTGATGGCTCTTCCAGCTACGCTAGGAATAGATCGACCTTCCACACTGTGCGGCAGAAGAAGTTTTCCATTTACATGCCGTCGTGCGCCGTCCTCAGTAGCATCGATTTCATACCAGACGAACCACGGGGATACAGCGTTTCCGCGTCAAGATAGAGCGAAATAGAGATTGCTGAACCGCTGGCAGCGTGTCGGTCTTTCCTGGAGCTTCATAACTTTCAAAAAAGAAGCCCTCACGAGGAGGGCTGAACGAACGGGGAAAATCAGCAGTAAGTATATGTAGATCAACTTCCACTCTTTATAAGAAATGAGCGTTATTTTTAGAGAAAAGTGTGCCGCATCTTCGAATGCCTCGACAAAATTTGCGTCGGCGCCGCCCCCGCACCCTATGCTCTCGCATTGGTGGCTGCTCGGATGCCCGCACATATAGATCGAATCGGCTCCGGCTCAATACACGACGGGCATGCCGCGATTCACCTCTATCGTTAGCGCGCCTCCACCTCTTCACGATGAGTCCGAGACGCTTTTCCCTGCGTAATGCCGATCCACAGCGTTATTGAGCGCCAGCACTAACATGATTTCCAGCTAAATTTCGACGCGCAACAATCTATGCGCCGGTCGCGCTCATGCAAAAAAGCCTGCGACAACATATGCCTGTGATGCCACAACTTGAATCTGAATTCCGCTACCGGGCACGGTGATGCGAATCAGCAAATACCGTCTCGCTTGGCGCTGGAAGCGCAGGTTGCAATGCTTCGACTGTAGGGGGGCCTAAAGCAGACCTGACTGAATTTGCCGGGGTTCGTGATACCCGGTGCTAATTGGAGTGCTTGCTTGTATAGATACGCAGGAATCGCCAATAGAGGACTATCGTCCCAACTTAAGCCTAAAATTGACTGATCTCGCTCGCGGATGGCAATGGCAATACCGCAAGGCCCCTATAATGTGGCACCGAAGGTATCGGCTGTGGAATGGCAATAGCGGGTAGGCGGAGATATCGCCCCACGTCGGGGAATATGCAACACATGTGTAAGTATGTAGCGTGCGCGTCCGCGAAGTCGTCGCATGTTAGATGCGGAGCTTCCTCCACTAGGCGATGCTCTCTCTTGCATCATAAGACGGCAGTGCTGTGGACCTCGAGGAACTCGAGCCAAGCTCGCGGACTACAAGTATCGGCAACTTTCATGTTTGAAAGTACGCCATATTCGGTTGTCTTCTGAAGATCTCCTACGGGCTCAAGCCAGGCTTCCATGTATTCGAAAATTTTATTGCTGCACCGCACAATCTGCCCCGTCAGTGGCGCGCTGCAACGGATTCGTCATGTTCGTCCTTCGGTTCGGGCATCGGTAGCGCAACAACGCCCCACGTCCTCCGCTAAAGCCGGCGCACTGAGGGTCTGTACGAGCAGCAATACCGATGCTTCGAGAACCGGCTGCTTTCGATACTTTGCTGTTTGAACATCCGCACTGTCGCCTCTATGACAGCGCTCGAAAATAGCGCGTTCGGTAACTGCAAGCCCTCTACTCTGGTCCAGATTGCGCCCGACGCCAGTCATCGCGAAGGACGTTCTAGATTCTATTTCGTACTTAGCCCTCCAGCTTTGAGCTGCCTCTTACGTTGCCGCCAAGAACACGCCAGGTTCACCGCAGAAACATTTGGTTAAGCGTCATATCCAGGGATTGCTCTAGCCCCAGATTCAAGTCGCCGTCTATCAGTTGACTACGCCATCGGCGCGCATTGGCGACGAGAGCGTCGATGAGCTCCGGCAAGAGCGACCGAGTTAGATGGTGCTTCTCTAAAAGCATGAGCACCAACAGCCGTCCGGTACGTCGGTCCAACGCGAACGATGCACCTCCAGCGTCTAACAGCCGCCCGTTGAGGCTCAGCAACGCCTGGAACTCCGCGGCCGCGTTTGCTGGTAATGAGAGAAGATCGATCATTGCCAAAGCGTGAACAACTTCCTGCCGAGAGAAGAACCGAATATTTACATGCAGGTCATCATCGAACAGTAAAGCGGTTGCGAACTCGGCATCTAAAGTCAGATCGGCCAAACCGTAATGGCTAGCTAAGCCTTCTATCGCGGACATGACAACGTCGTTAAACAATATAACCCTTGAGGCCTGAAAAATATGTTGCACCGTCGTCGGCTGCGTCGGAGAACGGACGTAAGGCTTTTGACAATTCTATGGCCCAGAACGACGCAGCCTGTAGCAGT
Source organism: Cupriavidus sp. 291-E7 (assembly GCF_057798835.1). NCBI lineage: Bacteria > Pseudomonadati > Pseudomonadota > Betaproteobacteria > Burkholderiales > Burkholderiaceae > Cupriavidus > Cupriavidus sp. 291-E7. The sequence goes on along the minus strand of NZ_JBYOJV010000024.1, from coordinate 81,347 downwards.
AGATCCAACTGTGCACCGAGTTCCGCACCACTGATATTGCGCGACGATTCGGAGTCGGCTGGGAGAACAGTTTTAATAACCGAACTGTATAGTACAGCGCCTGTCGCTGGGACTAACGACAAAACCCCGTTAGGGTAGTCGCACACGCAGACTAGGTTCATCTCTAGCAAAGCGCGCAGCGCGTTCATCTGAATCGGCGAGGAAAGTTGACCGACAGTAACCGCGACTTTTACCATAGGGAACTCGCGGAAAGCCTGCAGAAACACCGTTGTCTGTGCATCAAGCACCAAAATGGCGCTGCCATCGGCATCGAACTTAAAGTCTACGATGCCGATTTCACGCAGCAGTAGCGCGGCTTGTTCGCTATACATTATCAAACTTGCAGCGCTTATTATTTACGCATAATTTAATTTGGATTTTGGGAGTTCTTTCTGGGAATCGTCGCCAAACATTTTGTGGAAAGGCCACGTGAATGCGCAAACAGTCGATTCTTCAATAGTTGGATTCTTTGCCGATCTGCATGCGCCAACGATACCGCTGGCAAGCATAGCAGGGACTGCACATACCACCCCAACTGCGGCACCAGCAGCAAGTAAGAAGGGCAAGGCAATAATTGCGCCGAGGCCGCCCCCTTTTAAGAATACTCCCACGGTGCCGAAAACACTTGCGAGGAGGCCACCCAAGGCTCCGCTTACAAATCCGCCTATTGCAGCGGCAATACGCTTTAAAAGCGACGTATTTTCTCGAGCCGCGCTCGCGATCTCACGCTGGCTTGTCGTTGGCTTCTCGACAACTCTAAGAGATGACGCTTGGAGGCGCTCACCTCGGCCTATGTCTCTTTGAATCGCTGGCGGTTTTTCTGGGACCTTGATCAATTGCTCGTGGCCTCGTACATTGCCCCTCCCTATGTGAGCATTTATATCCATGCATGGCTTAGGGGTAGCCGACTTAACTGTGGCTTTCACTCCGGACTTGCGAATTTGCTCCTCGCCACCGACGGGCATTGCCTGGACGTTGTGGGTACAAGCCTTCTCTATTCCCATCTGCATCACCTTTCGAATTTATACTAATGAAATGAAATTACTACTATGAACTCGATGGAGTATACGTATCCACATCGGCATTGGATATAAAAACAGCGCTGAGTTTTTCGAAAACCGCGCGAGTATCCCGCGATGCTTTGGCGAGCCCGGGCACATGCCAGCGGGTACCCCATAGCAGGCGGACATGTAATCAACCGTGCTACGTGCCCTGATTCGGGTGGTGGACGCCCGGACCTTCCTGTCGCGGAATCCAGCGGAGCGACCTGTTCTCAGCACTCCCAGCTGCCCGTTCTTCTCAAAGGCCAGGGGAGCGAACTGAACCACCCCGGGGCGGTTCAAACGGACATGCCGGCTAGTGTAGGAGCCGGCATGTCCGTTTACAAGGCGAGCGTCGGTCGCCAGGTGCGTTCCGGTTTGCGCCAATCGATACCTTCAAGCAACAACGACAGTTGCGCCGTTGCCAGGTGGACCTTGCCACTCGTTGCCTGTGGCCACACGAACCGGCCTCGCTCCAGGCGCTTGGCGAGCAGGCACAGTCCGTCGCCGCTCCACCAGAGCATCTTGATCAAGTTGACCTGAGACGAATCCTGTAGCCACTCGGAAAGTGAGTTCTCGTATCCTTGGAGCATGGAGAACTCGATGAAGAAGCGATTTACCGACGAACAGCTCATCCGCATTCTGCGGGAAGCCGAAAGCCGGGAGGTGTCGGCGAAAGATCTAAATTTTAGCCGTGCGGACCTAACTGATGCGAGTTTAGAAAAAACTAGTTTTGTCAACGTAAATTAAACCAGGCAAACTTACGGGGAGCAACTTTTGACGTTCCATCCCTTGAAGCGAAAACTCCGACAGATAGGGCTGGCTTGATCCTTTCGAAATCCTTCTGATATGGCCATTGATGCGCCAGCATGGCTCAGATTTTCTGGCAAGCTTATTGGCCATCGCCACGATTACGACATTTAACGGACGCCGCTGTTTCAGTTGCTCGACCCAAGGCCCCGGCGCTTTCACGCGATAGACGATGCTCCGAGCAGCATGAACAAGCAAAGTCCTGAGGTAGGTGTCACCACGCTTGCTGATTCCCTGTAGTTCGAGCTTGCCGCCGGAACCGGTCTGTGCCGGCACAAGTCCGCGCCATGCCGCGAACTCGCGGCCGGACTTGAAGTCTTTGGCATGACCCATCGTTGCTACAGCGGCTGTTGCGGTAAGCAGCCCTACGCCAGGAATTGCCGCGATTGCTTTGGCGGCCTGATCGTCTTTCACCCACTCATGCAACCGGCGCTCGATCTGGCAGATCTGGCAAGCGTCCTGACAATTTCTCCAAAACTCCTGCAACTGCCTTGTTCAATGCCGCCCGACCAACGCCGATCACCTCGCCGTACTCGGTCAGCAATCCTCGAAGGCAGTTGATCTGCATCGTACGAAACTTTACCAGTTGCTGCCGCATGCGATGCAGTGCAAGAATGGCTTGCTGGGCTTCGGTTTTCACCGCCACCGCATTGCAATCCATTTGCGCGGCCATCCAGATCGCCCGTGCATCGGCCGCATCGTTTTTGTGCGAATGTTAAACGCCTTGACGAACTTCGCCGGCATTAACTTCACCCGATGCCCCATCTCAATAAGCCGTCGAGCCCAGTGCTGAGATCCGCTGCAAGACTCCATGCCAACGAGGCAGGGCTTGCGATTGGCGAAGTATTCGAGAAACGCCGCCCTCTTGATGCATCTCGTTATACGGAAGTCATGACTCTTCCCGCAGCGCCTGAATGGTAAGTGCACCAGTCGAGGGAAAATGCAGCCCTCAAGAAGCAAATCACCTCGCCTCTTTCAAGCAAGAACTGTAAATTCATCACCGCTGAAGCCCCTACGCGGGACTGCACTTCTTCGCGCAACGCCAGCCTAGCTGCCTTTGGCTTTCCGGCCACGTGAAGCCGGCTTTTCCGGCAGGCTTCGACCGTACTCGCTCCACCAAGCCGTGAGTGCTTCCATCGTCGGCCCAAGTCCACGGGCCTTTAGCGTGATCTCGTAATCGACCCGTGGAGGCACTTCCGCGAAAACAGTGCGGGACACCAAACCGTCGGCCTCAAGCTCACGGAGCTGGGCCGTCAGCATGTGCTGGGTAATGCCGGGAATTGCCTTTCGCAGTTCTCCGAAGCGATAGACCCGCTGGTTGAGCAGCCACATGATTTCCAGCTTCCACTTGCCCGAAAGCAGCGCAAATGCTCGGCGCATTTCATCGTGCATGCTGATCTCGTTGGCTCTATTGGTATGGTTTTTCATACTATGTGTCAGTTATTCATCCTACTTGATGGTTTCCATATTAGACGACAGCATTGAGGTTAGTCGATAGAAAAACTCTAGAAACACTCACATGGCTGCGAACTACACATACTGGATCAGCACGACATTGCTGGCACTGCTCTACCTGACATCTGCGGCGCTCTACATCGTCAAAAGAGATTGGGTGCGCCAGACGCTTGCCGAGCTGAACTATCCAGCTCCCTACCTGGTGCCCCTCATGATCGTGGTGAAGGTACTCGGACCGATCGCCATCCTGTCGCGTATCAGCGTACCGCTGAGCGATCTGGCCTACGCAGGCATCTTCTTTCACCTTCTGCTATCCGGCTCGGCGTACCTGGGTGTGCGTAAGCCGAAGGGAGCACTTCCGGCCGTCATTGGTCTGGTGCTCTTGGTCGTTTCGTTCACCACCCAAAACGCCGCCCGTGACACCCCTTCGCCCTATGGTGCAGCCGTGCCAGCCCAACAAAGCAACCCCTAATTTCACCCAACCTCAAAGGAGAAAGTCATGTCCCGTCTCAATGGAAAAGTAGCAATAGTCACCGGCTCCGGGCGCGGCATCGGCCGTGCCATCGCAAAGCGGCTTGCAGCGGAAGGCGCGAAGGTCGCCGTGGTGTCGCTGACGCCCGCGAATGTAAATGCTGTCGTAGCGGATATTCACGCCGCCGGTGGAACGGCCATCGGCATTCCCACCGACATCAGCAATACGGAGCAGGTCAAGGCAGCGGTGGATAAGACCGTCGACGCTTTCGGTCGCCTCGATATTCTCGTCAACAACGCCTTCGATTCATCCGCGCCGTTCTCAACCGTTCTCGACCTTTCGGCGAAACAGTTGCAGCGCAATTTCGACACCGGCCCGATTGCCTACCTGCGATTCATGCAGGCCGCCCATCCCCACCTCAAGGCCAGCGGCGAAGGCCGCATCATCAACTTCGGTTCGGCGGCCGGCGTAATCGGCCTGCCGGGCTACACACCCTACAACATGGCGAAGGAAGCGGTGCGCGCCCTGACCCGCACGGCTGCTCGCGAGTGGGGCACAGACAAGATCACCGTGAACAACGTGCTGCCCGTCGCAGAAACCTGGGGACCGGAACACAACGTACCTGCTCCGACCAATGCGCTCGGCCGTTATGGAGAGCCGGAAGCTGACGTTGCACCCGTTGTCCTGTTCCTCGCTAGTAAGGATTCGCAGTTCATTACCGGGTCGAGCCTGACACCTGATGGTGGTTTCATCATCGACAGCGCCCGCTAGCTATCGCCTAGAGCCAGAGCCCAAATCTTCGTCAACCTGGCCCGCGAACGAGACCGCGCGGAGTTGCAGCACCCCTACTTCCGGCTGGCCCCAATGGTATGGAGCTGGGGGCGCCTAACACTGCCGCACTGCGCGCCTTCGAAATGGAAAAGCTCACCGACGAGGAATACGCCGTGCGCCTCGGGGTGAGTCACCTGTAAGGTCGGCGAGCCAGCTGGGCGGCCTTGGGCTAGAAGCCATTGGCAACAGCCACAGGCGCGTCGCGGCGTCGATCACCAGACGAGAGGCTGCGAGCGATACCGCCGGTGTCGCCGGCAAGGGCGAGGAAGGATGGAGCCCATCTTTGACACAACAGTTGTAAGCGTCCTGCCGGTGTGTAGCGGCAAAATTGTAATGTCCGGCCCGACATTTGATGTTGGCCTAGGCAGTGTCTGTCAGACCTTGATGGGCCCGAACATACCCGTGAAGATCAGTGCATTCCAGATCTTTTTGATTGCCTGCCCGGTTTCCTGGCTCACAAACAGGGAAGACCGGCTGCCGTGGGGTCTGCCAAGGAAATCAGGGCGCATCGCCTCCCACGTCTCCGCAACCTCCGACCAGTGGCAGCACGGGATTTCTTTCTCTAGGATTAGGGGCATGGCAATAGACAGCGGGATCATCCCATCTGGATCAAGGGATTTATGCCACTCGCACTTGACTAGTACAGGCGTCGCATCGGGGTGATACAGCTGCACATCCAGCTTCTCCGCCGTAATTCTGGCGGCAGGGTGATAGGGCAACGCATTTACGGATTCGATGACCTTCTCCGCTTTCCCGCTTGCAGTGTATGAAAATCCACCAGTGTTGATCCCTTCGCCAGTCGGGCAATTTGAGACGTGCCAGCGACAACTCTATCCAGCGGCCGGCTGTTGCGACGTACTGCGGCTGACGGCCATATCAAGCCAGGCCGGTTGCGGCCACTCTTTGGGCCCCATAACTCGACGCCAGGGACCGCATACCCCGCTTCGGTGGCACATGCCAGCCATGCGGCCTCGGCGCGATCGGCATCCGCCTGGATTCCGGAGAGGGCTTGGAGAAGCACTACGTGAACCGTCAACTCCCGCTCAGTCGCCCAATTGAACAACGGACTGGAGCCACGTTCTCCGAAACGTCGCTTCCAATGTTCGCGCATGCGCCTGGCAACACCTCGCGTCTGCCCTATGTAGCAAGCGCTCTCCGTCACGCCATGTGCGACAAGCGCGTAGATCCAGAAGTCGTAGACAACCCCCGAGATAGTGAGTATCCCAGCTCTTCCAGCCTTGTCATGGTTTGCTGGAAAAAGTCTGAATCTGCGGGGCCCTGCGCCCCTGACCGTTACGGAAGCCTCGTTGTACCTCATGACTATCAGGCCTTGCTCTTCTACGAACCTGCGCAACTGCGACAAGGTTGACACATCGTCGGCATTGATGAGCCGTTGGTAGTTCTTCTTTTCGGTCATCGTGGGCAGGCGGCGTGCGCTGGGCGCCAAACACGCCTAGTGCTTTTTTCGTGACTATTCGTGGAGCCAGTTCTCAAGCTTGACACCGGGATAACCGGCAAAGTCCCGCTCGTTATTGGTGACCAGCACAATGTCGAGAGCGACGGCGTGCGCAGCGATCAGCTTGTCTAAGTGATCCTTCTTACGCTCGCGCGTCGCCTCGCGAATGGGGCCATAGGCTTCCGCTGCAGCAGCATCGAACGGCGCCACCGGAATGTCCTCGATCAGCGCAGCGAGGTTCCGGCGTTCGCGGGCGCGGCTAGCAGACACAGTGACACCGTACTCCAGCTCGGCGTACGTTATCGCCGACATCACTACGTCTCCGACGTAGCACTGCGCAAACCGCTTTGCGACCTGTTCAGGCTGGTTTTTCATCAGATAGATGCACATGTTCGTGTCAAGCATGAAGCGCGGCATTACAAGGCCTCTCGCTCAGCTTGCTCCTGCTCGCCTCGCCCCTCGTCCATGAAATCTGGCCCAAACTTGGCGAATTTCTTCAGCACCCCTGCAAGCGGCCGGCGTGCCGGCCGGATGCGCAGCTCATCGCCCACGCGTTCAATTTCCAGGTCCACGTCCAAGCGTTCGTAGGCCAGGTCAGCCGGAATACGGACCGCCTGCGAATTGCCATTCTTGAAAGCCTTGGTGGTGTGCATGTTGAATCTCATCTATGGATGTACCGTGGATGTACTATAGACCATGCGGAGCCAGATGTAAATCCATGTGTGTACGTTACGCGCTCCCGCACGGATATGCCACGCAGACCCATCAGAATATCGGCGGTGGCCGTCCGTGTTTTAGCGATCACGCCCCCTAGCAAGTAGGGCTCGCACGCCTTCAGCGCCGCCAAGCGCAAGATTGGATTCCACGGCTTCCGCTGCGGCTTCGAAGTCGCGCTTGTTGACTTCGAGATACGGAGACACATGGTCGATGTGCGAATGACCAAGTAGCAGTTGAACCGTATCGAGCGAGTGTCCCTGTGCGAGTAGCCTGCTGGCAAACGTCCGCCGCCCGGAATGGCTGCTGTAGCCCCTGCCGAGCCCTGCTGCGCGATAAAGGCCCGTCACATAGGTCTGCAGGCTGTCAGCGGCCAGGTAGTCGACCTTCTCGCCGGCATCGTTTATTCGGCGCTTGGTGCTCAGCTCGTAGGGGCCGCCTTTCTGCGTAAGGATGAGACACGTCCTAGGCATCAGGCCATGATACTTGCGACGGTCCAACGCCGTGCCCTTGTCGCGCGTCCAACGCCATGCGATATAGCGCTCCAGGGCGGTAACTGTTTTGGGATGGGTCAAATAAACGCACCTCTGGCGGCAGCCTTTGGTAATCGCGGCCCTGAGGCTCACTTCGTCCAGAATCTTGCCCGAAGGTTGCAAAACATCGGCCACCTCGATGCGGGCTATCTCTGATACCCGCATGCCGCAGGTAAAGCCAAGCAGCAGTATGAGTGCGTCGACGCTCAGCGTGCCGGCTAGTGGCCTCGGTGACTCGGAGCAGGTGGCGGATTTGGGAAGGCTTGAGGGTCTTGGCGCGCTTGATGTCCACGATTTCGATCTCGGAACGCGCTCGATTCGAGCTACGTTACGAGAGAAAAACAGCCAGCGCTCCTTTCCATGATAAACCGGCTTGTTTCCTGACTTCCTAGGAAAAATGGTTGCGAGCTCCACCCGTCGTCCCGAAATCAAAAATGCCCACCGTTCCTTTGGGGGAGAGGCGGGCATTTGGGTGGAAGCGATGGGTACGCACGGCGCACCGGGAATCAAGCCACCTTGCGGTGGGGTGGCAACAGGCCAAACTTGGCCAGGGCTTTGAGATTGGTTTCAATGTAGGTCACCATGCCGTCGATCTTTACCGCGAGGTAATGATCGAAACATGCAGCGTCTTGCGAAACCTCGACGCTTTTCGCAGTCTTGAACACTTGGAGCAGCGCCTCACGATCAACGTTGTCGCCCTGCCATCCAAAAATGCGGATGAACGTATGGATCTTCCGGCGACGCGGCAGCAGCTTTTCGGCCTCTTCGGCCGTGACGAATACTTTGGACATGAATCAGAGCCTTAAAACAGGGCTATGCCTGCGTTGTTAACGGTCTGGGGGTGCAAAAATGCAGCCCTTCGGATGTAGGATGGAAGCCGACTGGCATCTCCGTTTGCGCCTCGATTCAGTACTGACAAACGGGACCGGTACCGCAATAACCACCGCCATAGATCTGCTGACAGTAGCTCTCAATGCTCAATGAAATCGGCCCGGAGTTGGGCGAAGACATCTTCAAGACATTACGTAGACATTGGGGATAAAGGAAATGCCCGCTTCCTTTCGGGAAACGGGCATATGGTTAGTGAATGGCGCCGGGCGCTACTGCGACGACAGCGCAACAACATCGATGACGCCGTCGGCGTCGTCCACCAGGTCGGGAGTCTGTGAAATAAAGTACTCCCGCTGATAGCCACCGACGCGCAGAACCTCGCGCTTCATCGTCATGAAGGCGCGCTTACGGTCCGGATCCAACGGACCGTCCGCTTCATCGGTGAACAGCGTCTGGAAAGGCTGCTGCGCATCCTGCACCCTGTACAGGGCGATTCCGCGCGTCAGACACTCGTTGATCCAGACTTTCTGCCCACCCGACATCACGCCGAATTCCTTCGTGGTGTCGTTATCAGCGTCGATCACGTTGATGGAAAAGCCCTCGCGCTTTTCGCCGCTGGCCAGCGCTGTCTGCGTCTGGATCGCGATGGTGAATCGCGGTCCATAGCAGGCCAGGAGCAAGTCGTTGACGATCTGCGTGATGGCCGGGCCCGCGTCATCGATGGACAACGCGATGACGCCATCGTTGCCCAGGCCTTTCGCAAGCAGCTTCCATTGCGCAATCTGGTCGGACAGCGACTGCGCCTTGGCCTCGATCGCCGGCATGCCGGCAAGCTCAGCATCTAGACGCTCACGTTCGGCCACCAACATGCTCTCCTGCCGAATCGATGCTTCGATCCGACCGGCAATCGCAGCGACAGCCTCCCGGCTGCCTGCAATCTGGCGATCCATCTGGGCCAGCATGCCGGTCACATCCTCCGTGGCCAGCGTCGCCAGTTCCCGACGCACCGCTTCGAGCTGAGATTGCACGTCCGCGATATCGCGCTTGTGGCGCTCAATGCGTGATGCATCCTCCTCGCTCAATGCCGCCAGATCGCGTTCGGTCTGCGCCAGTCCTTCGCGCGCCGCGTTCAGCAAGGACTTCTTGGCGGCCAACGCCGTGAGTCGCTGCAGCTGTTGCTGATCGCGATCAAGCTGTGCTTGCAGTGTAGCTAGTGCAGGGCGCGCCGTGGCACGCTCCGCAACCCCGGTTTGCATCGATTGGACCTGATCAAGTTTCCTGCGATAGCTTTCACGCAGTGCCTTGACCGATACAACCTGCTCTCCAAGGTTTGCCTTGGCATTCCGAGCTTGAGCCAGCAACGGACAGGTGGTGTGCATCGGATCATCACGGCAGGGAACGGTCTCGATGACGTCAGCTTGCAGTTTCAACGACTCCACAAGCTTCGCGCCGGCAACACCTTGCTGCTCCAGGCCCGTGAGCTCGGAACTGAGCGCCGCGTGCTGAACCTGCAGGGCATCGAGCTTCTCCACGACTAGGCGTTGGCTGGCAATTTCTGCCTGCCTCTGACCAATGGCCAGTTGCGCGGCATCCCTTTCGCCGGCAGCAGTCTCAATGGTCGAGGCCTCCGCCAACACTGCACGATGGCTTGCCGCTTGCCGATCCAGATCACGCCGTCGCGCCGTAGCACGTCCGCCAGCGGTCTGTTCATCGCTGGCTAACGATGCGGCACGCTGGGCCAACTCACCCTTGCGCTGGTTCAGTTCCCGTAACCGCGCTTCGGTACCGGCATTGGCTTCCTGTTTTGCAGCAAGCGTCGCGCGCTCCTGCAGCAGCTTCGCGCCCTTCGCCGTTTCCTCGTCGCTAGCCTCCCGTTGAGCACCAAGGCTTTCACCAAGTTGCGAGATCGCCTGGGCCACCACCGTTGCCCGATCGCGCTTCCCCGTGAGGGTCAGCACGTCGCGCTGTAAGGTGTCCAGGGAGCGGGTGAGCAGCTTGGCGACCTCGCCTGCTTTCGCAGAGAGGTCTCGCAAGTGATCGATCCCGAGCAGCTCGGCGAGCAGCTTCTTGATCTCGCCAGGCTGATAGCTCGCGAGCGGGCGCCGGTTCTGGGCAGAAAACACGCTGGTGAAAAACGCCTCAGGAGACCCCAAGACGGCTTCGAGGCAGCGGTTGTAGGTCTCCGCCTTGCCGTCCGACAGTGTGCCGTCAGCCAGTTGCACCGGCTTCCATTCACCGTCGGCGGCCTTCTCAAACAAGTAGTACTCGGCCTTGCGGCTCTTACCAGGGTTACGGAACGCGAACGCGGAGCGATATGTCCTGCCGCCGTGCTCCCATTCCAGATCCTTCTCCGCGCGCGGGGCGCAGAGATGGTCCCAGTACGAGAATGCGTCGGCCGACATCTTGCTCGCGTGGCTCGGCATGATGGGAAAGGGATGCAGGTTGTCCATGATCGTTGTCTTCCCCGCCCCATTGGGGCCGACAAGGGCAATCAGGCCGCCGGGCAGCGCCGACAGGTCGACGGTGACGCTATCCCGATGCATGCCGTCGCGGATCCCGTGGAATCCGGACAGCGTCAGCTTCAGTGGGCGCATTCGGACACCTCCGAACCGCTGAAGGAATGGAGATAGTCCGACGGCACTTCCATTGCGCTGTCGTCCCAGTGCGGGACATCAGGCAGCGAAGGTGCATCCTGCTCCGGCTTGCCAGCGATCGCCCGCTCGACTGAGCGGCGTACAGCGGAAAACTGCTGGCTCGCCAGCTTCATCACCGCGTCCCAGTCCTGCTGGCCGGTGAGGGCTCGCAATTCCAGTTCGCTCCATTGAGACGCCAGGCCGCTGGAGAACGACCAGATCAAGTCCTGCAGTTCCTTGGACGGCGCCACGACGAAGAAGGTGTTGCCACCCGCCTCGCCCAAGGCCATCACCAGCATGTGGTCGCGCTTGGCGATCACTGCGCCGCGGCCGGGGCCGAACGGCTCATACATCATGCACTGCGTAAAGTCATGCTGCTCGCAAAGGCGCTTGGCCATCTCCGAGCGGTTGATAAATGTCTCTTCAACAAAGAGCCAGTCGGGACCAGCGTGGTAGAGAATCATGCGGCACTCCAGGGGTAGGACGGCGTGCACCCCGGACGGGAAGCACCCGTCTGGGTAGATAGAAACGAAATGGATACTGCGGGGTCGATGCGTCAGGGACGCGGGTAAAACCAGTTTTCGACAACCTCGAAGGCTGTCGGAACATGGCTTTCGCATGTTCTAAGGATTGGCGTATCGCTACGAAAAAAGGTCGTCGGTCAGCCAATTCATCGGCGTGGCCGCGGTCACGATGGGTCCTGCGGGTTCCGTTACCGACACGACAGGTGTCGCCTCGGCTGCGGAAACAGGTTCATCCAGCTCCAACTCCCCCAGTTTCGCAATGAAGGGCAGCGCTGCAGCTTCCACAGCGTGCACCTCCTGCGTAGCAGGGATGGAGATTGGCATCTCAGCAAGGCCAGCGAGCACTTGATCGGCAATCGCCTGTGCATCGAGGTTTTCGAGCATCGACAGGCTGTCCAGCAACGGATTCGCGTCAACGCCCGTCAGTTCGCACCATCGCCCTAGCTTCTCGGACAATGTTGCTGCCCGGCTGATGCCTTCGGCGCGACTGCGAACAGCCGGCAGCACGCGTGCTTCCAGCTTAACCTCCGCACTGGCGCCAAAGAGCGCCTGGATGGCCTCGCGATCCACAAGTTGGCGATGCTCCTCGTTGACCGTCCAGCGGACCCGCACAAACTTGTGGGCGGCGTCGGCGGCCATCGCGGCAAGCTTCGCCATGTCAGGCGGGCCGTCAAAGTCGATGCAGACAGTCTCGCTCGCTGGCGTTTTCACTTGGGAGGCAATCGCCTGCCCAGGTGAAACCTGCCACTGCAGATAGCCCTTCGCGCCGATCTCACCGTAGTGGAACCGGCCGATTGACCCCGGATAGGCAACCACCCTGCCCTCACGCTCCCATTGCTGGGCGCGATGAATGTGGCCGAGCATGAACGCGTCGCAGTCGGCATCGAACAGTGCACCAATGGTGAACTCATGGTCGAGTCCCGCCATCGGCACGCCATGCTCCGTCTGGCATCCGTTGACGGTACCGTGGGAGACACCGACCGTACGGACGCCCCGTGACCGCCAGTGACGATTCACAGTCCCCGCAGCCGCCAGATAGTCAGCCAGGTGATCGCCTACCCCCGTCGCAGCATTTGCCACGCCGGCCGCGGCTGCCAGCACCGCCTTGTTGACCGTTGGCACGCAAGTGAACACGACATCCGGCAGACCGTGCTGCGTCAGCAGCTCGTCCATCTCCGCCTGGCTGAAGATCGCGCCGTCGCTCGGAAAGAATGCCTCGCCAGTGAGCGCGACCTGGTGGATTCGATCTGCGACATACACGGGTCGACTTGCTCCGATCAGTCGAAACAGATCCAGCGTGCCGGGCGGCTCGTGACTAAAGGTTCCTTGCAGCATGACTACTGGCATGTGTGCGGACAACTGGTGGATGCGCCGCGCCAGCGCGGAGAGCGCGGGGGTGTGGGCATCGAGCCGGTGGTCCGTCGAGTCACCCGACACCACGGCTACATGGCAGCGACTTACGATCGCGTCCTCTACCGCAAAACCAAAACATCGATCCGCTTCGGCCAAATGACCAGGTGAATAGTGCAAATCAGAGAAATGCGCTGCAAGTAGGCTTGCGCCATCGTTGAGCATCATGGAACCCCCAAGGGACTGTGCCGGCATGCGGCAAGAAAGGAAAAAGGGAAGCCCGTAGGCTTCCCTCAACTGCCGGCACAAGGCTGGCGATGTTACGTCGCGACGTCGGCAGCGATTGCCGCCACCTGCTCGCGGAAAGCCATCGGGTTAGCCAGGGCGGTGCGCAGTTCATCCAAGAACCGTCGCACATCCTGATCCCGCTTGGACCAACCACGCCCGAAGGTCACCGTTGCGAAGGCCTTCAGTTGGCGGGCGCCATCCTCGCTGTTGAGGCCGAGACGCTGCACGAGATCGAGGTATTCGCTCTCCAGGTCCTCTGCACCTGCCTCCGTATTGGACGCGGGTGCCGAGCCAGCGGCCGATGTTCCGGGCTGCGTAGCTTCGGTGATGGAGTCATCGGCCTGGCCTTGCTCTGACAGAGAAACTTCCCCTTCACCTTCAAGCATAGCGACGGCCTCTTCTGCCATCTCCAGTGCCGGCGGGCGCCGGTCCGAGCCATCGAGCAACGATGCGATATCGATGTCGGCATCCAAGGTGATGAGCCATTGCATCTGGCGTACCGGCTTGCCGGTGTCGTCGATGCGACTGATCTCGATCTCCTGCTTGGACATGTAGAACTGGATACCGACGAGTCGCCCGCCACGGGCCATCGCTACGGTCTGCATTGCGGCGTGAGCCTTTTGCAGGACGTAAATCGAGGTCGTAGGCATTTCGATGAGGCCGAGGCCAGAGATGTGCGGCACCGCAAAAAAGAAGCTGGCCGAGAGGCTGCAATGACCAGTCTGGTACTGCGGACACTCTTGAGGGTCGCAGATACCGTCCGGGATCGCTTCGTCCTGGCGCAGGATGATTTTGCGCCCGCCCCACACGCGCTTCGCACGGTTGGCCCGCTCATCACGAACTGGCGGCGCATACATCTTGCAATAGCGCATGCCGTCGTGACCGTACTCAGAAAAGAACTGCCGACCGCTTTGCGTCCATGACACGAGTTGGTTGGGCATGTTGCTCAGCCAATCGTCAAACGCGAAGACAACGGGGAATCGCCAGAGGCGGTGCCCATTGCCATCGCCTCGGTCCTCACCGTAGCGCTGGACGATATTGTCGGCCACCGCAGGGTTAGCGAAGTCGGAGCCGCGGCAGGTGAACCACGGAACGTTCTTGGGAACCAAGGGTGTCTTGATGCCGGTCGCCCGCGTAATCTCGGCACCGATGCGCTCGAAGCTCTCGCCGCTGGCAAGAAGCGCATCATGGATCTTTACTGCCTGTTCTCTGTCCCGCGCAGCCTTCGTCAGGACTTTGATGCCGGGCCGGATCTTGCCAATGATGGGCGGCCGCATGGGCCGCTCCTCTAGCAGGCTTCGGCGTCCGCCGGGCTCGCTGTATGTGATGGGTGCATGCATTCGCTCTTTCTCCTATCAAGGAAATGAACGACGTTGGCCCGGATGGACGCAGCATGCTCCCGAAGGCGCAAGGCTATGTCTGCCCCGCGCTGGGTCGTTACTGAATTGAGGAAGTTCGCTCTCGCGGCTTCCGGTAGGCCGGCGACGTAAGCCGCCTCACAAAGGTTGCGCCAGGCCTGCGGCATTTCCGCGTATTCGGCACGGCGCAGGTTAAGCGTTGCCGCGATAGCGGCGGAAATCTCGGCGTTCTGGTGGTGCATGAGTTGCTCCTGGAATCGAGGTCTTTCACCAGAAACAAAAAAAGCCCGCCCCGGTTTGCGCCGGCAGCGAGCTTTTGAGTCAGGAACCTGCAACGCCACGCCCCTTCCGGGGGCGTGGCATCGAGGGAGCGGCGCACGATTGCGCGCTGCTCTATGTTGAGGACGTAAAGTCGCCCTCGTGCAGCATGGTCACGCTGCACAACAACCCTTTTCGCGAACCCACAGGTTCGGCCGCAGGTTCACGGATCGGCTCGACGTCTGCCGTTCTGCCTAGGAGGGGCCTTTGAGAGAGCTCCACATGGTCCCAGGCTCGCACGGTGTCCAGCGTGCGCTCATGGAGAGGCACAGCGAGAACGCGTATTACGAGCTGATGAGGGGAAGTGTTCGGCGAAAACACTTAGCACAAAAAGTATCCACACTGGTAGCCAACCAGTCGGTGCGTGCGCTAAAGCACGACTTGAACAAAAAGATGGACTCGCGAGGGAGTCAGGATCGATGCGTCTGTGACGCTGGGTATGGAAAGCATTCTGACACAGTTCGATGCCAACGAAAGTCGGAAAGCTCAGCAATATCGTATAGCTTTCTCGGCTCGTCGACGCTCACTTGTGTCGGACAATCTCCTATGAGAGAGATCCACATAAGTATGGAAAATGGCCGAATCATCCGACCCAGAGGTTCTTAGCAGAGCCGGCGATACGCAGTCGCAAAGCTCCAACAATGAGAGCCCGGAAACTGTTCCTACGCAACGCATCGGCCCTAAGCCGATCAAACGCCTCCTCAGCGAGGACCGCGTATCCCGTATTGTTCCGGCCACCGATAGCGGTGCCGTGATCACGTACTGGACCGATTTCGTACGAGACTTTCTACGAAGCGACTACAACTTTTGCACCTCCAAGATGTCTGTGGCGAACAAGGGCAAGATCCTAGCGCTGGACGCTCGTTTCCGTGAAGCCAATGAATGGATGGATGCAAAACTGGCATGGTCTCGCGAACTTCGCCCGCGAAGCGTGAGCCTGGATCGCCACACACGAAACGTGTTGGTAACGCACTCGCTGGCGGGTCGATTGATCCGCCTGCTAAACCAGCATGATCTGCTCGTCGAAAACGTCTTGGGCGCGTATCTGGCCCTCAACATCAATGCCGAGGAAAAAGACGACGCATTGTTCGGCGCAGCGCGACATATCCGCGCGATTCACCGCCTATGCATCCCCGACAACGACCGGTTTTCCCGCGACGGAAAGCCCCTGGACGCCAGTCACTGAACCACATTTCTCCGAGCCCCGCGATGGATATCCAAGAGATTGCACGCCTGCACACCCGGTATAGCGAGCCGCCCCTGACAATTGAAATGCCAAGCCACGACCACGGGACGCCTGCCCTGGAGGAGCCTCTCGCAACGCCCACTGCAGGTGCGAATTCAATGTGGGGCAAACTCACGGAAACGCAGCGGCAAGTCATCGCTGTGCTCATCGTAGCGGCGATCGCCTTCCCCATTGGCATGTGGACGGCATCTGGTGCCAAGCATGACGTCTCCAGTACTGCGTCAAAGGAGGTGCGGACGACGGCGATTGCAGCGGAAGTCGGTTCTGCCAGCGCACCTGATGCGCAAAGTCGTGAATGGCCCCCGCGGATCGCCACGGCAAGCCTGGAGGTAGCCCCCAACGAAACTAAGCCGCTTCTCACCGCTCAGCAACCAGGTTCCGCGCCGGTTGCTGCACAAGTCCCTGCGTCCAATACGGCGTCCGTTGTGGCTGCACAGCCGCCAAGCAAGGCTCCCGTCAAGGATCCGGTGGCACCAGCGGCCACGCCAGGAAGAAGCATCTCCCCCGCACCATCCGTCGCCCAGCCGCCCCGCGCTCCCGAACCGCGCCTTACCAACGAAATCAAACTTTTCTGAGTGCTGACCATGACGACAGCCAACTTCAGCCTAATCCAGACGGGTCTCAGCATCCACGGAGACGTCGCGGCAGATCATGGCATCAGCTGCTTCGGACTAGTGGGAGGTGACTTGCGATCGTCGCACGGACTCGTGCATGTCGGATCCGAGGGTCTGATCCGCGGAACAGTTGAGGGTGACCACGTTCTCATCGACGGAACCGTAGAGGGCGACGTTGCCGCCCGCGTCTCCCTTCACATCAACGGTAAAGTCAAAGGCCGGATCGCCTATGCAGGCACGATCCGCCTGGGACCGAATGCTGCCCTCGAAGGCACGATCTCGCGAATTGCCGGTATTTCGTACGACGCGCCTGCAGCCGAGCGCGCAACCGTTGAGGTGCCTTCGGAAACCGCAAACGCGTGAGCATGCTCACCCTATTTCCGCAGTAAGCTCATATAAAACACCGCTGTTTCTGGACTGCGCAGATAAAAAATGGCCCGACGATTGGTTCGTCGGGCCATTTTCATGGTGCGTTCAGCGGATGCAAACTCACAATCTCTTCAATCGTGAATAAGCGCGGGAGAGTCAGCCAAGGTCCTCTTCGGCCCGAAGTATCTATGAATGCCACGATAGGCAGTCGCCCATCGATACGACACTCAAGCACCCGTATGCCACGAGAAGCGTCCGAGACGACATACCGGCGACCGTGGTGCAGCAAGAACGAGAGATGACTTTGACGCAGACTGATACCGTTAATGGCGCTCGCCGCCGGCAGGGCGATGCCGGTAAGCCAGTCGTCGAATCCTAAGCGCGTCCTGCCAGAACGGGCCTCGGCGCTCCACTCGTCTACGCGTCTGGCCAGCCCTTTTTGTGGCAGCTTATCGATGTCGATTTCCAAGGGATCGATGTTCAAGCGAACCTCCCTGGCCACCGCACGCCCCTTCCAGAACAAGGGCACCGACTCCCTACGCGAGTAGATCGATCGAGCAACAATGAGCGACACTGTTGTCAGCGCACCGACAATAGGCAAGCGTCTGAAGAATTCTTCGAAAAGGATTTGCATGGGCGACCAAAAAAAAATGCCCCGGACTTAGCCGGGGCAGATGCCTGAAAGGACCACTCCAGTACCAGACAACGGCACCAGAGCGAATCGCTTGAGGCATGGTTTAGTAGAAGGGCTCCAGACCGATCGAGGTCTTAGGCCATGTCAGCGGCAAGTTCGAGGGCCGCATCCCAAGCGCGCTGCTTGAGAATTGCGCCGGCACCGAACCACGCCGAATCCAGACGGTTACCCGGATTGCGTGCACGCTGCTGGTGATCGACATACTCGGTCACGCTGTTCACGAGTCCCCAGGCGGTGCCTGCGGCCGATTCCAACGTTGCACCACGGCCATTGCCTTCGAAGAGGTTGAGCACCGCCTTCAGGCCGCGCTCGTTCATCTTGGGATTGTCCGAAGGCTTGGCCGACGAGTACGTGAAGAGCCGCTGGAAGAACCGCTCAGTCTCGGCCTGGCTGACCTTGCGGTCCGCCAGCTCGTGCATGTTGGCCATGAAGCCATCCCAGGACGAAATAGCAATGCCAAGCTCTTCCTTCACAGCACGCGGATCAAACTGGCTACGGTGTGGCACCTTGACGGCACCACGGTTGCGTCCCAACGCGATCTGCAGCGTGTTGTTGCACACCACACGTACGGAGGTGAACTGCGCCGTGGTGGCCAGCGTGCCGTCGCAAGCCGTGGCCAGCAGCAGGTAGCCGCGGACCTCGTCACCGCCCTTGAGCGTGGCCGACTGTCCCGTGCGCGCGAGCGCCCAGAGCTTGCGGCCCTCCTTCAGCACCCCAGCCGTTTCCAGCTGGTATCCGCCCGCCTGAACAAGGTCCCGATAAAACTCCAAAATCTCAGCCGGTTGGACGACCTGGTACCGCTGCGAGACGGTCGACAGCGGCTTGCCGTTGTCGGAGCGGTACAGCACCTTCTGCTCAGGGAACGACTTGATCGGATCGAGGTCATGCGTGCCAACGCGGAACATCACGTCGGTCTCCTCGATGCGCCAGTTCATGCCTGCGGCTTCGGCCCAGACTTCGAGCGGCTGATGCTCGGCCAACCGGTTGCCCAGGCCGTGCCAAGGGGTTGCACCAGCGTACGCCATAGTTTGAACGAGATGGGACATGGGAATTGCTCCTAAAAATGGAATGACGCGAACGTGAGCCAGTGCTTTCGTTCGCCGATGGAATAAAGGGAATGGGAAAGAAGAGATCGACGGCCGGGCTGGAAGCACAGCCGCCAGAGAGACGCTCGCCATCACCGCCGGCGGTGATGAATGACAACGCGCCGCGGGGCTACAGCAAGGTAAGTTGCATGGGAATCGTGGAGATGCCCACGGAGCCGTCCCATCAGGGAGCGGTCCCTGTGGGCGGTTTCAAGAGATGACCGGCATGCCGGCGTTGGGGTCGATGCGTCGAAGACGCGGGTAAAACTCGGTTCGGACTGAACGGCTTTCAGTGCAAACAGAGCTCTGTCTGAATGGTCAGGCTATCGCGAAAGCACTGCAGTGCAGTCATCGAAAGCTCGGCATTTGGATAGCTGATTTGAGAAAATCCCCCTAGCCAAGGCGGCCAGGGGGTGCAAATCAAGCGATCGCCTCAGGGACGTTCTGCGTCAGGCGTGCACGCGCATATTCCAGCGTACCGTCCTTGGCGCGCAACGGCCGCGATATTCGCTTCACCGGATCGTGAATCCAGTAGCGCGTCACGCTACCCCGCCGCTCGTCGATAAGCTTCGAGAAGCCAGCAGTAATGCAGAAGTCGACATACTCGCGCCCGTTCATGGCCTGACCGGTTTCGATTCGGTAGGTCGTGCCCTCGGCGCGCGACTTCGCTTCGGCCACCGTGCTATCTGCACGCTTGCGCGCCTTGGCGATGACTTCCTGGGCCTCCCACTCCGTCTGCTCTGCGTCAGAGAATCCGCACAGCTCGAACAACCGCCGGCGCCGTTCTGCAGCCGTACATTGCAAGACATCGACACCGTGTTCCTCGCGCAGTGCGCGCTTGGATTCGGTGTTCCAGTCTTTTGGGCGGTCGAAGATCTGCAACACCGCCGCGACATTGCGCTCCATGACGGCCAGAGCGACCCGATTGGGCCACTCGTAGCCGTACGTGTCACGTTCGATTGTCGCTGCCCGTGTCCGCCGGTCAAACTCGCGCTGGCTGATGTTGAACGCTTTGCGATCGGCAGTGGCCCTTTCCATGGATGCTTGATACTGCCGCTGGCAAATCAGGGCGCGGATTCGCGCCGCCAGCTTTGTTGCTGGCTGGGCGTTCTCTCCCTCCAGAGGCTTGGGCGTTGGCATGGTCCGCGGCAGCAGGATGCCGGCCGCAAACAGCGCATCGTCGACGTGCACATAATGCCCGTCGCTCGGCACATCCCGTAGCGCGGCGATCAGCTTGCCGACGTTGTGCGTCGTGATCTCCAGCTTCTCGCCACGCATGGTCTGGCAGAGCGCTTGCAGCACGCTGGGCGACAAGGCGCCGCGCAGCGCCGGCACTTCGATCAACGGGCGCATCCAGAACTCAGAATGGGCATGGTGCGGATTGTCGCGATAGGTGTTAATGATGCATTCGCGCACCTTCTCGCCACGCATCAGCGCGTAGGCCACATGGACTTCGTGACGGCAGTTGGGACTCGCAGCGGGGTGGTACAGGGGGCCATTCGTGCCATAGCCAAACCGGCGGATGAACTCGCCGCAAACAAAGTCGGCAATGTCGAAAGGCCCCTGCTCCTCGAAGAGATCCACCGTCTGGAACAGCGGCCCAGCATCGTCCTTGGACATGTCGATGGCTTCAGCTGGAAAGTACGCCAGGCGACCGGCGGCCACCACTGCGCCCCACGCGGCCCGGCTCATCTCGTGCGGACGCAGGATCTTGCCGCCGACACGAACGATGAAGCGATCGACTTCATCGAGGATCATGGAAAGGATCGCCCGCCGGGTACCAGCCGGCCGCACCGCAAAATTGCCGCCGGCAAGGGGTTCGACAGGGATCACACCGCGTTCCACATGGCGCACTGAGATATCTTCGACTCGAGGGACGGCCTTGCCGTCGCGATCGTCATTCAGGTACTGCAGCACGCCGGCGAGCGTTGTGCGATGTTCGGCGCGCTGGCCGATGTAAATTACGTACATGAGAGGCTCCGATACGGAGCATGCCCCTTCGGGGACATGCCCCGAGAGGGTTGGAAGGGTTGGTTTATGCAGACACTGCCGCTTTCGCGACGTGGATTGTCTGTAGGAGATCAGTTGAAGTGATGCGCCAGACGGCACCGCGGGCGTTGCCTACGGCAAGCGTGCGAACCGGTTCGAAGCAATTCGAATCGAGCAGTGCAACCACAGTGGACATAGGCAAGCGCCACAGGCCGACAACCACCTCATCGTCCGCAAGCGCTTCGCTGGGGACGTTGCTGGTGAAGGTCTCGTAGAGATCGCTGGTCGTCGATTCGATCAGCGACAGCGCAGCGCGGTCGTTCACCGCATAGAGCTCCACTGCGATGCGTAACGTGCCAGGCGAACCGGCCAGGCCGGATCCGTCGATGGTGATGGGCATGGATATCTCCCATAGACCCACCGCCTTGCGGGATGGGCCCGCAAGGGTTGGAATTGAGAGAATCAGGCAGCGGCGCCGCGGCTCGCTACGACGCGCGCAGCAGCGACCTGCGAAAGCAGGTCGGCATCGACAACACGCCAAACATCGTATGAGGCGAAGGCAACCTAGCTCGGTCGACCGGTGCGCTCGAATTTGCCGCTCTCTAGCAGGGCCTCCTTGATGTCGGCTGGCAGGTTCCAATCGGCCGAAACAAGGATCTCGTCATGTACCAGTTCGATCTCGGGGACATTCACCGTCAACGACCCGTACGGCGCACCATCGTCCGCACAAACAAGCTTGAACGCCGGACGAAGGCCTTGTGCATAAAGACTGGTCTGCAGTATGACGCCTGCGGGATAGCTGGACAGGCCAGCGCCGTAAATGATTGCGTCCATCGGGATACTCCTTTGGGTGGGGAGCCGCCCCGACGGGACGACGCCCGTGTGGGTGAGGAAAAGAAAAACGCACCCGAAGGTGCGCTTAAGCGATGAGCCGACGAATCGGCTCCTGAGAAGGGATTGGCTTCAGTCCTTGTGGACACGACGACCGTTGCGGTCTGCCCAAAGCAAGAACGCGGAAATCGCGCCAGTCAGGACGAGAAGTGCGACACCGAACATGGTTAATCTCCTTTTGAAAGGACTGCGCCTACGACGAATAATACCGCACCGCATAGGAAAAAACAGAAGATCTCCCATGCTGCGTGCAGGGACCAGGCGGGCATCGACTTGATGTAGCCCGCGAGCCCGATAAGGGCAGCCGCCGACAGCGTATGCGCGAACCGGCCATACTGCTGGCGCTGGTCCTTATGTGGCTCCGTAATGGCCCGCCAGGCTTGATGCCAGAAGCCGTCTCGCCGACGGGAGTCGGTTTCCAGCTTGTAGCGGTCGGCATCCTGATGCGACAGCGGATACCTATACCCGTTGTCGTGCGCCACGATTTCGAAACCTTCGCCAGCGTTTCTGGCGCGATCGATAGAGACCGAGAAGCGCGCCGGCAGGGTGACAATGCCTTTGCCCCGGTCAATTTGTGCTTTTCCTGACACCTCCTCGCCGGAGGTGGCCGAAAACGTCACTTTGATGAGCGTCGACATACTTGCCCCTTAACTGCGCCGGCCGGCCGCCACGCGTAGCGTAGCAACCAGGTTTGCGTAGCCCTGATCGCTGGCCAGCGAATCAACGCTGACTGCGTTGTCACGGCCACCGGTGAGGTCATTGCGACCGCGGCATGTCCGGTAGGACATGAGCACGCCACCCTCTGCGCCAGCAGGATGCTGGATCTCGATTAGCAA
Source organism: Cupriavidus sp. 291-E7 (assembly GCF_057798835.1). Taxonomy (NCBI): domain Bacteria; kingdom Pseudomonadati; phylum Pseudomonadota; class Betaproteobacteria; order Burkholderiales; family Burkholderiaceae; genus Cupriavidus; species Cupriavidus sp. 291-E7. The sequence goes on along the minus strand of NZ_JBYOJV010000024.1, from coordinate 58,971 downwards.
CGAGTCGGTATGCAACGCGAACACGTCGACGTCGCGACGTCGTTGGCGATGCTCACGGATGGTGTACTCGCGTGGGCTGAGCGCCATGTCGCCGGCAAATCGACGGAGAACACGGCAAGCGTCGCGGCGAATTGTCTGGCAGGCAGCGGAATTGGTCGGTTGGTGCCGACGGATAAAGGATTTGGGAAGTTTCACGGATGTCTTCGATAAGGACGGGACATCCCTTCCCTACGGGACGAGTGTCCCAGCTGGGTTGGTGGTCCGGGCGATGCCGGACAGGGGTCGATGCGTCTGTGACGCGGGTAAAAGCGACTTGCCGAAGCCTCGGGGCTTGGGCAAGCCCTCTCGGGCCTGCACGCTGCGATGTCAGGTGACATCGAGCAATTTGCTGATCGCGCGAACGACATCCCAACCATGCTGTTGGGACAACGTCTTGCCGATCAGAAGCTTCTGCAGGGCTGTTGTGCGGTCTGGGGCCTCACCGGCATAGCCAATGTGGTCGACATAGACGATCCAGCCTTCACAGTTCCCTCGCTGCAGATATACCGCGAGACGATCGCGTGCACCGAGTTGCGGCCACGGCCGATCTGGCTTTGGGCCAAACAGTGCTTCGTTGCCATCCCCAGGGAAGTTGGCACAGTCAAGCCATTCCGGTTCCAGCTCGGTACTGCGAAGGGTCGCCGCGATTTGGTCAACTACCTCTGCGATCGACTTGCCCTCGGTGAGGACGGGAGAGAATTTCGGGGGTGCGTCTGCCACGGGCGGCATAAATAGCTCCGATGGACGCAGGGAGCCCCGCACGGGGACTCCGTGCGGGGAAGGAAAAGAGATTTGGGGATCCGACTGGAACCCGATTAGCGCGTCAGACGGTAACCGCCACCAGACGCCACGAGATAGAGCTGCTGTCCCGTGACAAACTGCTGGTCGGCATCCTGCGTGACGGCGATCTGGCTGCCATTCTCCTTGCGGACAATGACCTCCAGGCCGTTGCGGCGATTCATGCGACTGGCCACAGCTTGCGCGGCAACAGCCGACACCGTGCCGGACATCGCGCCGGCAACGTAACGTCCATTGCCGCCGCCAATGACACGGGCACCGAGCAAACCACCGACAACCGCCCCAACGACTCCAGGGATGCCGCTATTGGCCGACATGTAGCCATCACTATCGACGATCGTGACTTCACGGACACGGACAACAGTGACGACTTCCACGGACCCGGTGCGCAGCGCTTCCGAACTGCGATAAGCATTCGGAGACGTCTGCTGGACAGCGCAGCCGGTGAACATGACCGAGCAAAGGAAAAGCGAAACGATACGCTTGAACATGATGGCCTCAATGAAAATAGGGCCAACATGCCCACGGGCAGGAAGGCCCGTAGGTGGGAGAAGAAAAAAGCTGTCCGGCTATAAAACCGGAAGTGTCGATGCGTCTGAGACGCGGTAGGTGCAGAAATATTAACAGCGACTTTGCCTGGCAGCAACCGTTAGCAAAGAGCATCCAGTCGGATGGTTCTCGGAGTGACCGTGATGCGTACCTTCCGCGTGGCAGGGTTCTCCATCGCTTTGCGCAGGTCGACCAACTGCAAATGCGCGCAGAAGTCATCGCCATCGAGGCTGTGTCGTGCGGTCTCGTCGAAGTCTGCGTTCTGCGTCGGGTCGCAGCCCTTGAAGTAGAAGAGACACCGCGTGTCTGGCGTGGCGCCGCTGCTGTACCCAACATAGCCGTCGTGGTCCTTCGCGATGACAAACTGGCTCGAGCCAGCGGCATCGCAAAAGGCGACGATCGATGCGACTTGGCTACGTGACAGGATAATTTGAGGCATGAACGCGCTCCTATAAGTTGGCGGAGCCCCCCCTGCGGGATGTGCCCCGAAATGGGTGAAGAATGGGTAGTACAGGTCAGGCGCCGCCGACTTCGCGGGCCAGCTGGTCCAGCATCGCCTCGATGACGTGCTCGCGGCGAGCTTGTCGGGGCAGTGCATTGAATGCATCGCCATCAGCGAGATGCGTCAGCGCGTCGACAACGGGCATCCATTCGCCGGACTGCACGGCAATGCGAACCGCTCCCGGCAAAGGAAGCCGCTGGCTCGCAATGGCGAGCACGGCATCGAACCTGGACAGATCCAGCCGCTGGCAGCATTCCAGACGTTGTTCGATGTAGCCGGACAACAGGAAGGACGCATACGCACACAGCGCTACGTGATCTCCGTCCGCCAATGCCTGCATCCATGTGAGTGCCGCCGGGCGGACCATCACATGCAATGACTGCCCGTGGACAGCAGGTACGGTATCTTGACGCGCCAACTGCCAGCCCCAACCGAAGCCAACGGCGTAGAGATCCACAAGCTTTCCGTCCACGATGTGAGGCTCGGCATCGAACCAATCGGTGCGGCTCCCTTCGACGTGCCGGACCGCATTGCGCGACTCATCGAAGGTCAGGTCCGGCAACAATTCGCACAGGCGCTGTACATCAACACGTCCGAACATCGGATAGGTCAGTGCATGCCAGGGCTTGCCGTTCCAGTAAGCGGCGGCGACAACGCCATTAGGCAGCCAGGGGCCCGTCACGAAGATGCGACGGAACGGCGAATGCGCCGGGACTTGAAGAGTGGAATTGCTCATGAAGTGCTCCGAGGAATATGGAGCACTCCGCCAGGGCAAGTGCCCCAACGGGATGAAACGAGTGTGTGGCCACGTGCCACGGGTCGATGCGCCAGAGGCGCGAGGTGTGGAGCAATAGTAGCAGCCAGGCCAACAGTGCCGCAACGGCTGCACAAAGAAAAAAGCCACTCCCTTTTTGGGAGTGGCTGTTCAAACGGATTGTCGCGGTTTGCGTTTAGCACGGACTTTGGTCGCACCCGGCTTATAGCCGAAGCGCTCCCAGGCAACCGGATCCAGTGGCAGCGGGCTGGTGCGCCCTGTTGCCAAATTTACAAATGCGCCGCAGTACTGCAGCGTCCCAGTTCGAAACAGCGTCCACAGCAGGTTGTACGCCTGCACTGCAATCACCGGATTGATCACCAGTGATTGCTTCTGCAGCGCCTCGGCCATCGAGCATGACGGTGCGGTGTCGGCCTTGTCCCCTTTTGGGTCCAGCAGCTCCGGAAACAGGTCTCCCACATGGGGAAGCCGTTCCGCGGCTTGGCCACCGACCTGTCCCAGGATCACCTGCCCACTGTCCGACTCGTTGCCGCAGTCGAGATAGTAGCCACCCTCGCCACGTTGCATCGCGTCGAGGATCGCCTTGCGGGCGTTCCGCGTGTCGACGCAGCCGATCACCAGGTCGCAATCAAAGCGATCGTCATTCCCAATCCGACGTATCTCGGCGTCCCAGCGCGTACCCATCAGGTTGTTCAGACGATTAACAATCAGCGTCGCTTTGGGCTGGCCCACATCAACCGGGTAGAACCCCTGGCGGCCGACGTTGGTCTCGCTGACGGTGTCGTCATCGTAGACCGTGCAGTCGATACCACCGGGGTGTCCTAGCTCCAGCATGGCGTGATGCAGCCGCGCGAGGTTAGGTAGCAAGACGCTGCCGGTACCGCCAGCGCCCACGACCGCTACTTGCCAAGCGCGTGTGGTCATCTCAGCGGGGATGCGATGTACGAAGGTCATGCCAGCAGCTCCTCTCGCACCGCGTCATGCCATTCACTCGGAACTTTCTCTACGTTCTCAAAAATTCCCTTGGCACACAGACGCAGGGCCAGCGACGGACTAGCAGCGTCGCAGTTGCCCATCACGAATGCGAACTTCACGTCGTGCTGGTCATCGGCATTGTCCGTCGGGGAGAACCCCGCGGTATGGCGACCATGCGAATGGCAGTCGACCACCAGAACCTCGTCTTCCGCCAGTGCCGGACGATCGTACTTCAGATGACCGCCGCTATGATCCAGAATCCGCACAGGAACCAGCCGGAATGCCGCGGTTGCGGCATTCCAGACTACCCACCCGCCCGTTTCCTTGGGGTGCGCAGCGCGCGCCATCATGGCGAACTCACCGATCAGCTCGGGGGGGACGCGACCGCAGTGCAGCTCGGTGGCTTCCGCTACCTCGCCATAGGGAATCGCCGTTCGGTACTGGAATGCACCGAGACGACGGACCACGCGCAGCCAGGGGCGCACGATTTCAAGGAAGACACCGTTGGCAGCAATGAGCAGGCGCTCACCGGGCCGCTCCATCGAGGCCAGCGCGCCGAAGCGCGGGACCATCACGGAGGGAAAAGACTGCTGCAGGGCAGCGTCAGCAGGATGCATGGTTACTTCTCCTGTTTGCCGGCGATCAGATCGGCCAGCGTGGATTTCATGGGAACGAGGACTTGCTTCGGAAAGTCAGGAAACTGACCGTCCAGCATGTCCTTCCAGAAGGCATAGGCGCCGCGCTTGTACTTGACGCGCTTGCCGCCGTGATTGGGATGGGTGAACGCTGAGTTGAAGAACCCGTCTTCCCAGCCCTTAATCGAGGCCACGTCGATCTGCTTTGGCACATGGGCCGAGCCAATGCAGATCTTCCCGTGGTCCCACGTGTTGAAGTAAGGCGGCTCGAACAACGCGCTTTCCGGTACCGGGCGCTCCTCCCCTTGCAGGGCGAAGACCTTGAAGCCGGATTGCGACGCCTGGAAGACCAACGCGGGGTGCGAAACAACGGCGCTTCGCTCCCCAAGCTCTTTGCACTTGAAGAACACACGCCTGCGGGCTGCAGGACACCACCACGTCACCGCGCTGGGACTGATGGAGAGCACGTTGGGCGTCAGGAACTCGCCCTTGGGAAGGGCATGCTCTGCGACCTCGCGAACTGCGTGGATCAGTGCCATACGGTTCAGTGGCACCCCAGCGCCGAGCACCGGACGCCCGGAGGCTTCCGGCTCGATGCGATGAGCGGTGGCGTAGGAAAACTGACCTGACGCTTGCCCATAAAGCAAAATGGCCCCCTGGAGGGCCACTTCATGCGACCGCGACGCGGTCAGGATTGCGGCCATGAGGCCTCCTTTCAAATAAAATGTTCAAGAACCCGATCCAGCAGTGCGATCAGCTTGAGGGTCTCGTGAAGAGCGCTGTACTGGGCCCGGATGGCCTTGGCCTTGTCGGCCAGGGGAATGAAACACTGGAAATACGTGGCATAGCCGCCGTTGTTGGCACATTCGAAGTGATCGTCGAGCACTTCGCCAACATAGTCGCTGCGCTGGTAGGCAATTGTCGCAGCGGAGTACGCCGGTTCGGCCCACTGTGCATTGCGCATGAGGGATGCATCTCCCATGCGCACCAACGCCAGATCCAGGTCCGCCAGTGCGCTGCACAGGCCGCCGCGCCAGTCATCCTGGCCCAGGCGTGCGAGTTGTCGCAGCTTCCGGCGGCTCAGTAACGTGAACGGCCAGTCAGACTGGACCCACTGCCACTTTGGAAGTACCTCATCAGGCGCGATTGCGGCCCGCACCACAGACGGCAGATATCGATCGATGTCGGGATCGTCGTCGCCAAACCGCTCCTTGAGGTGCTCTCGCGCCTCGTCGTCATCGGTCAGCGTTTCGTAGTCCCAATGCCACCGACCAAACATGTCGAGCAAATCATCAGGTGTGCGAACGTGAAGCGACTTGCCAGCCGCCGCCCGGATCAGATGGAACGTCATGTACACCAGCGACGGATCGAGTTGACGCAACGCGTCAGCACGCTCTGTGTTGAGCGTGTAGACGGTTTCCTCTTCCAGCCGGATCCCGAGATACAGCGACGAGCGCTCCTGTATGTCAAAGCCGAAATCGGATAGTTCTACGTCGACGGCAGCCTGATCAACTAGGGCGAAGTCAAAACTGAGCACCTTCGTCGTAGGAACGCGCGTGGCAAGCCACGCATAGAATGCCTGAGCGAAGGCATCGCCAGCACCAGACGCGTTCGAGACGTGGCTGGCCTTCAGCACGCCGGCCTTGAACTGCGCGAAGACGAGGTCCTTTACGTCCACTTCATCCCCGAAGGTCAGAAGCGCACGGCTGGGGGTTGCCTCCGGGATGGCAGGCAGCGTCAGAAAATCATGGGCAGGTCGACGTTTGGCAACGGGATGCTGTCGCGTAGGCGTCCATGCGGGTTGTCCTGCATCGACCGCTGAAACAAACGACCGAGGGTCGAACAACATTGTTGAGTCTCCTCAGAATGTAAAAAAACCGCCCTCTCGGGCGGCTTCGTAGCGGAAGCAAACTGGTCGGAGGCCAGCGCTTTCATCAGGTCAGACTTGCGCATACGCGCCCTTGGCGCCAGCGGCGCGGACGAACGTGTAGCGTGCGATACCGCCCTTCACTTCCGGGCCGTCCACCGCGGCGGTCGTCAGCTCGGGGTACTGGGCGGAGTAGACATCGCGCACCTGGTCGGGCGAGAACTGCGGGCCCACATCAGGCAACGTCATGCCGTTGTAGGAAAACTCACGGGTAAGCTGCGTGACTTCGAGTGCCATTGCGGTTCTCCTTTACAGCAGGGAAGAGAGGTCGGTACCAGTGGAAGCCGGTGCGCTTGCGTCGGCCTTCGCCTTCGGTTGCGCGCCGGCACCGCTCTCCGATTCGTCATCGTCACCGGCATCGCTGGTGGCGTCGGACGTCGACGGGAACGCGGCCTTGGCAAGCGCCTTCGTCGCCTTGGACGATTGCGTGGACTTGGCTGCATCGAGAATCGACTTCGTTGCCTCTGCCTGCTCGGCAAGCGAGCGATGCGATTCGGTCACGCTGGTGACGGCCGCCGCGAAGTCGGCATCCAATTCCGCCGGCGTAGCCGACAGCATCAGAGGCCTGGTCAGTGCCGGGTCCGCAGCGTCCTTGATGACGGGCATCACAACGACGGACATCGCGTCGCCTTGCATCGTCAGCGTAAGAACAACCTTGTCGCTCGCGCGAACGAGCGGAACCAATTCAGTGAACATGGTGAAACCTCTTGGGGAATGAAATGACAGAGGGCGCCGACTGGCGCCCTCTGCAGATGGATAGGTGAACGGATTAGTAGCCCAGAACCTTGGGCACCTTGCCGGTGTAGTCGAAGCCGTCAACCGCTAGCAGGCCGGCGATGACTTCGGGCTTCGATTTGTTGAACAGCTTGGCGAAACCATCGCCCAGCACCTTGCGGATACCCAGCTCGTCCGCGAGAACCTTCATCTCGGACTTGGTGAGCATTTCCAAAAAGTCCTGCGCTTGCTGGAGGTTCCAGTGGGCGCGCAGGTCCAGCTTGTGATACCGGCACAGTTCGCGGAGATTGCCCACTTCCACGCCATCGATGGCAGCCACGGTCAGGCCGATCGTCAGTTGCTGTCGCTTCTGCTCATCCAACGCGTGGATGGCGGTCAGGCAACCCTGCAGCGAGGACGACGACTTCTGCTCGGTCAGCTTCTCGAAGAATTTGCCCATCACGTCGCCTGCGATGTTGCGCGCCAGCCCGTTCAGTGCAATCGACAGGAGGTACGAGTTCGCCTGGTCGGCGTTCTGCGCAACTTCCTTGCGCAGTGCCTTGCGCCAGAGCGCGGTGCGGTAGTTCTTCACCTTCTCGCTCTCGCTGATCGACGTTACGGGCTTTTCGGCCGCGGTAGAGGACTGTTCGCCCTTCTTCGCAGGCGCCGCCTTGCCACCTGCTGCCGGTTTGGCCGCGGGCGCCTTGGTGGCATCCTTCTCGGCTTTGATACGCGCGGCAACCTTTTGCTGGTTGCAGACGGTATCGAAGCACTGGCCGCTGTAGACCTTGCCCATCGAATCGGGCAGGCCACTGACGGCGGCGCCGAAGCTCTGGCAAGCGTGACAGGCCTTCGCCTGTTCATCGCCAACGCCAGTCGGGCCTTCGACCTTCAACTGGATCCGGGTATGGTTGTCACCCGGCTTGATGATGCGCACGATGGGATACTCGTCCTTCAGCCCATAGGCAATGCCTTCGAGCTTCTTGCTGAGCTTCCCGTCGTAGCACGCACGGTTGGTGCAATTGCCGGTAGCGATGGCCTCGCTGAACATCTCCGTTTGCAACGAGGAGTTGTGCGGGCATGCCGCGCACTCGGTCTTGTCGAAGATGGCGGCCTCGAGACTGCACGCGGCCGCCTCGATCGTCTTCTTCAATTCTGCAATGGGCTTCTTCTCGCTGATGATGACCGGCAGGAGCTTGTCCTGCTTGTCCTTGCCGAGCGTGGCCAGCAGTTCGGCGTGACCGAGCTGGATGGTACGGGTATTGAGCGCATCCAGAACGGATTCACTGCAGTTCATCAACGCCAGGCGCTTGTCGAGCGTCGAGCGCGACCAGCCAAGCTGGCGGGCCGCTTCGTCGCGGTCGCCCTGCAGCTGGCCAACAATCAGGGCGGCTTGCACGGCCTCCTCGGAAGGCGCCATGTCGGCACGCTGGATGTTTTCAATCAGCGCCTTACGGTCGGCTTCCGCATCGGTCATCACCTGGATATTGACAGGGATTTGATAACCATCGCCGTGGGCAGCCAAAGCGGCGCGGTAGCGGCGTTCGCCGGCTACGAGTTCGTACGCGCGGCCAGCCTCATCGTCCTCGATGGGCCGAATGAGAATGGGCTGGATGATGCCGTCCAGGCGAACGGATTCGGTCAGTTCAGCCATCTGGCCAGGATCGAAGTACTTCCGCGGATTGCGGCCAGGACGGATGCTGCCAATAACGACGGTAGGGTTTTGCATTGTGGGTTCTCGCAGGAATGGGGAACCCGTTGCCGCACCGGGAACATGGTTCCCGATGGGATGGAAGGATGGACTACCAGGCTATGCTGGGCGGCCAACGTACTGCAGAAGTGGCACCTTGCGGTGCGGAGTCGATGCGTCTGGGACGCGGTAGGTGGGCAGAGAATACCCAAAAATCGGGCCGCGGACAAGTCACCGGCGTGGCGATGCGAAGTCCGAGGTATAGGGCAGAGTTCAGCCAACAAACGTCATTCGCTCACGCTTTTGCTCGGACGTCCGGGCGTCGGCTCTGCACCCTGACCGGCCATCCGGCTTAACCTAGTCACCCGCCTCTCCAATCGCTAAGGTAAGCTCCACCACAGCCAACCATTTGGCCACTCACTTGATCTTCACGACGACCTTGCCCTTCGCGCGTCCCTGGGACAAGTATTCAAGCGCTTCCTTCGCTTGCTCGAACGAAAAAACCTTGTCGATCACCGGACGAATGTGCTCGGACTCGAGGAGCCCTCCAATTTCGGCGAGTTGGGCGCCGTCGGGACGCACGAACAGAAACGAGTAAGTGATGTCATGCTTCCTTGCAAGGCGCACGATTTTTCGGCTCATCAAGCCGAACACGAACGCCAGAAAAAAATTCAGGTGTCGTGCGCGTGCGAAAGCAGCGTCCAACGGACCGATGAGCGAGACAATCATGCTCCCTGGTTTGAGAATGCCGACGGCTTTCTCGATCGCATCGCCCCGCAGTGTACCGAGCACCACGTCGTAGCCGCGCAGCACTTTTTCGAATTCCTCCTTCTTATAGTCAACCACCTCGTCTGCACCCAGTGTGGTGACCAGCTGGACATTGCCCGTACTGGTGGTCGTTCCTACCCTGGCGCCAAGGTACTTTGCCAGCTGGATCGCGAACGTGCCGATACCGCCCGCCCCCGCAGGGATGAACACCTTCTGGCCAGCTCGAACATTTGCGCGTTCCTTCAATGCTTGCCACGAGGTGAGGCCGACCATCGGGACGGCGGCGGCCTGCACAAAGTCGAGCGTGGCCGGCTTCAGTGCAGCAACGCTCTCCGGCACCGCCGCGAATTCAGCGATCGAGCCTCTGCCAAGATCGAAGAGGCTAGCAAAAACGGCATCGCCCGGCTTGAAACGCGTCACGCGGCTGCCAACTTCAACCACAACGCCGGCAATATCGCTGCCCAGCGTGGCCGGTAATTGGAATTTCAGGACAGGTTTGAACGTTCCCGCCGGAATCATGTTGTCGATCGGGTTCAATCCCGCCGCATAGACCTGCACCAGCAACTCATCAGCCTTTAACGTGGGGCGCGGAACGTCGGCGAATCCGATCTCAGGTGATCTGCCATAGCGTTTGAATGTGAGTGCTTTCATGTTGCTCTAATTCCAATGGGGGTGTTGCCAGGAACGCCATCGCCCTCGACACGAAGTCGGCGTGGTATTGAAAGATGCCGCCGTGCCCGGCGTCTTCGTAGATGACCAACTGCGCATGGGGAATGCGGCGGGCCATCTCGCGACTCAGCATCGTAGGCACCATGATGTCGTTGTCGCCATTGGCGATCAGGACCGGCATGCGCAGGCCGGCGAGATCTTGGGGCACCTGCTGGCCCCAAGCCTTGATCGCCCTGAGCTGGCGCGAGAACGCGCGAGGTGTCGGTCCCCTGTCGCGATCGGCGCGGCGCTCCTTCAGTCTTTTCAGGAAGGCGCTTGCCGCCTGCCGGCCGTTGGCGGTAGCGGTGAAGAAGAGATAGGTCTTGGGGTCGCGTAGTGTCAGCAGGCCCTTGAGTATCAGCGGCCACGACACCGCACCGACACGATCGATGCCCTGACCGCCCGCGGGACCCGTGCCGGTAAGGATGAGCTTGCGCACCAGGGCAGGCGCCTTCAGGGCCACGTCCTGCGCCACGAAACCACCAAGCGAAAAGCCGAGCAGATTTACTTGATCGAAACCCATTGCGCGGATCACCGCGATAGTGTCGCGTGCCATCTCGTCGACGGTCACCGGCGCGGTGCCGCCGGACAAACCGATTCCGCGATAGTCGATGGCAACAACGTGATGCTCACGAGCCAGGCCATCTACGATGTGCGGGTCGAAGTTGTCCAGCACGGCGCCCCAGTGATTAAGCAGGACCAGCGGGATACCACCATGCTGTCCCAGTTCGCGATAAGCGAACGTGGTTCCGCCCGCCTCTACGAGCTTGGTCTGAGCGTGGACATAAGACGCCTGCAGCGCTTTGAAGGTCATGGTCGATTGTCGTCGGAGATGACGCCCCAGTCATTGTGGCGGTCAGGCTTCGGGTCGATAGCGTTCGGCCGCCTGGGCTTGTCGAATGTCCGAAATGAGCCCTTGACGCGCGCCATCCAATGCGTCCCAGCGCGCCGCCACGTGAAGCGGCGGGATAGTCACGAGTTCACGGCGATCGAAGCCGACCAGTGCCGCATCAACCAGTTCGCCGACTTCCATCACCTCGGGAAGCGTATTGACGTCGATGCCGGCGCGCCCCCATATTTCCGTGCGGGTCGCTGCCGGGAGCACCGCCTGCACGTAGACGCCGCTGGGTGACAACTCGAGGTTCAATCCCTGCGACAGGAACAGCACAAACGCCTTGGTGGCGCCGTAAATGGACATGCCGAACTCGGGCGCGAAACCTACCACCGAGCCGATGTTGACGATTGCGCCGGTACCCGACTCCAGGAAGCGCGGAGCGGCCGCGGCTGCAAGCCGCGTAAGCGCCGTGGTGTTGAGCGTGATCAGGCGTTCGATGCCCTCGGCAGTCTGCTGCACGAAGCCGCCCGACTGAGCCATCCCGGCGTTGTTGATCAGGATGCCTATGCGAGCATCCTCGCGCAGACGAGTCTCAAGCGCGGCAAGGTCGGCGGGCTGGGTGAGGTCGACCTGCAGAACTTCCACGGCCACCCCACTTTCTTCACGCAGCCGCGCGGCCAGCGTATCGAGGCGCGCCTTGTCGCGTGCAACCAGCACAAGGTCGTGGCCGCGGCGGGCGAAGCGCTCGGCGTAGGTGGCGCCGATGCCGGAGGAGGCGCCGGTGACGAGAACAGTCGGAAGCGTGGTCATGAATAATTTCCTTTTCAAGGCGGTTCGGACGCGGACGCAAGCAGCGCGCGCCTCAGGCGGTGATGGACGGATAATCCGTGTAGCCCGCAGCTCCGCCACCATAGAGCGTGGCGAAGTCGGGCTGGGCCAGCGGGGCGCCGGTCTTCAGGCGTTTGACCAGGTCGGGGTTGCTGATGAAGGCACGGCCGAAGGCGAACAGGTCTGCCTTGCCCTCGTTGAGCCTGGCGGTAGCGAGTTCCAGGTCGTAGCCGTTGTTGGCCAAGTAGGTTTGCCTGAAGCGGCGGCGCAGCGCGTCGTAGTCAAACGGTGCGACATCGCGCGGGCCACCGGTTGCGCCCTCGACCACATGCAGGTAGACGATGCCCAGCGCGCTGAGCTGCCCGGCGATGTAGTCGTACTGCGGCTGAGGGTCGCTGCTCGAAATGCCATTTGCCGGTGACACAGGCGAGATGCGCACACCGGTTCGGTCGGCGCCGATTTCTGCCACCACTGCCGCGACGACTTCCAACAACAGGCGCGCACGGTTCTCGATCGTGCCGCCGTAGGCGTCAGTGCGCTGGTTGGCCCCATCTTTGATGAACTGCTCCAGCAGATAGCCGTTAGCACCGTGGATCTCCACGCCGTCGAAGCCTGCGGCCATTGCATTGGCCGCGGCTTGACGAAAGTCGCCAACGATGCCCGGCAGTTCGTTGAGTTCGAGGGCACGCGGCTGCGACACATCGACAAAACAGTTGTTGACAAAGGTCTTCGTCGCCGCGCGGATGGCCGAAGGCGCGACCGGTGCAGCGCCGTCAGGCAGGACATCGACGTGCGAAACACGGCCGACGTGCCAGAGTTGCGCGAAGATGCGTCCCCCCTTGGCATGCACAGCCTCGGTGACCTTGCGCCAGCCGGCGATTTGCTCGGGCGTGTACAGGCCCGGGGTGTCCTGATAGCCCTGAGCCCGGGCCGACACTTGAGTGGCCTCCGTGATGATCAGGCCGGCCGAGGCGCGCTGGGCGTAGTAGGTGGCGGCCAGTTCGCTAGGCACCAGCCCCGCGCCTGCGCGATTGCGGGTCAGCGGTGCCATGACAAAACGATTGGCGAGTGTCAGGTGCCCAAGGGTGTAGGGCTCAAAAAGCATCTTGTCGGTCACGTTGCGTCAGCCTCTGGTGTTGGAAACACATTCAATGATGACGATCGTAATCTTAACTGTCAAGGTTTTGATGACGATTAACATCAATGTACAATGGAGCCTTCGCAGACATGAACTCACCGTGGTCAGGAAATGAAGATCACCAAGGCACAGGCACAGGCCAACCGGGAGCACGTCGTCGCGACGGCGTCGAAGATGTTTCGGGAACGTGGCTACGACGGGGTTGGCGTTGCCGATCTGATGGGCGCCGCCGGCTTCACCCACGGCGGCTTTTACAGACAGTTCCGCTCCAAGGCCGACCTGATGGCGGAATCGGCTGCCTGCGGCATCGCGCAGACGGTGGCATTGAGCGCGGGTGTAAGCGCACCAGAGTTCGTGCAGCATTACCTTTCTCGCGAGCACCGCGACACCCGCGCAACCGGTTGCACGATGGCCGCACTAGGCGGGGATGCCGCGCGTCAGCCAGAAGCGGTTCGGACCGCGTTCGCGACTGGCATTGAGAGCCTGCTGGCTGCGCTGAGGCCCGAGGATACTGTTTCGGACGGAGCCGATCCGGGGCGGGCGCGAGCCCGGTCCCTCGACACACTGGCGCACGCGGTGGGCGCCATCGTCATGTCGCGGGCCTGTCCGGACGACTCGCCGCTGGCCGACGAAATCCTGGCGGTTTGCCGCGACGCGATCCTCGCGTCACTGAGCGCGTCCACAACAGCAAGCACTTCTTCGCATGACCGGTGCACTTCTGGCATTCAGCGACAGGCCGATCGCCAGAACACCAGCGGCGACAGCGACAAGCTGGCCGCCAGGGCGATAAAGAAGGCCAAATAGGCGGGCACAACCTGCGCAGAGACAACTCCATGACGGGGCCGCGCAGCCCATTTGCATGAAGCCGAACAGGGCCGAGGCGGCGCCTGCCTTCCACCTGAACGGCGGCAGCGCGATTGCGGTGCCCAGCGGATGGCCCTGCCCGCCCCGACCGGGAACATGATCAGTACCACCGAGAAGTGGTAGGCGTCCGCCCAGCCGCCGATGAGCCAGCCCGCTTACACGCGATGCCGAGCGGCGGTTGCTCCCTGGCAGCGGCCGTTGCAGCGGGCAATTTGAACGGCAGTTCGGGGGCGGAAATCGCCGCATATTGCCAGGCTGGCGGACCGCGGGGTGATCGGACGTTTCTCAGTCAGACTTAGCCATTGCCCATGTGTGGTGCGTGTCCACAATGACGTTCACCGATGTTGACCGGGTGATGCCAGGCAGATCCACAATACCTTATGGCGCTGGGCAACGACGAAGCACGCGGTTGCGGCTACTGTCCGATCTGCAGCCATCTCACTTGACTGCGGTCAGTACCCCCCGCTCTGGTGAAATGCTTGCACAGGAATGAAATGGCCGGTGGCCCGAAGCCCGAGCCATGACCCCGTGACGTAGAGTACGTTTAACGGCTGCCAGCCCCGGCAGCCAGTTGTTGATCTAGCGCCTCACGCGCGCGACGGCCGTTGTCTGCGCCGACGCGATCGGCCAACACCTGTATGACCCGCCGCAACTGGGCCGCACTGAGGCCGACATTCATGCTGATGCGCATATGTGCCTGCAACTGCGGCTCGGCGCCCGCGAGCGACGACAGCATGCCGACAGTGGCCAGTTCCCGGCTCTGCCAGTCGAGATTGTTGCGCTCGAAGATGTCGCCGAAGAGATGAGTCTTGAGATATTCGTCGATGGCCGGCGCGAACTCGAAGAGCGGGCCCTTGACCGGTGCACCCGACAGCTTCGTCTGGTTGGCCATGCCGGCGGCCAGCAATGCATCGCCCTTGGGAATAGTTGTGCCCGGATCATTGCCCACTTCGTCGTGAAGTCCGCGCTGCTTGCGCGCCTCCACCACCTTCATCAATTCGCCGAGCGCGTTCAGGCTGCGGGGAAATCCGGCATAGGCGTATAGCTGCACCAGGATCTCCTTGGCGTCGCTAATCGTCAGGCCCGTATCGAGCCCCACGTTCAAGGCGGCATTGAGGGGGGCGATGTCACCAGCCGCTGCGAAGGCGGCGATCGGGACGATGGCTTGCTGGCGGGCCGTCAGGCTATCGGACGCCATGTTCCGGCCCGTGTTCGATCGTATCTCGTTCATGCTCCGGGAATCCTGTGCTTGGGCGGCGTCCAGCGATGCGCATAGCGCAACCGCCAGCGCCATCGCCTTGAGTTGCCGGACGGCGTGCTTACCTGGCGTGGTACTGGGCATCGGTGACCTTCTCCATCCATGTAACGTTCTTCCCTTCGAAATTGCCGGTGACGGCCAGATGGCTTATGGCCGTGTCCGGTGACGCGCCATGCCAGTGCTTGACGCCTGGCGGGCACCAGACCACATCACCCGGCCGGATCTCACGGACAGGCTTGCCCCACTCCTGTGTCAGGCCGACGCCGGACAACACCACCAGTCGCTGGCCTGCCGGATGCGTGTGCCAGGCGGATCGGGCCGACGGCTCAAATGTGACAAGACCGCCAGAGGCATTAATGTGCTTGCCTGCCGGCCAAACCGGCTCGACCTGCACACGGCCGGTAAAGAAGGCGGGAGAGCCGACGGTGGGCCGCTGCGTGCCGGCTGGAACGATCTGCTGAGCCTCCGCCTTCTCGGCGGCAAACGCCGACGCCATTACGGTGGTGGTGACCAGCAGGACCCCACTCATCGCCATCATTCTCACGATAAGCTTCATCGTGCCTCCTTCGGTTGCATGTGAGCGGCAAGATCATCGGAATCCCGAGCGCCATTGGTCGTCGCGGCGCGTGCCGTCATCCATGCGAGGCCCGCGCCGATGAGCAGTAGCAACGCGCTCGCTTCCAGTGTGCTGCGATAGCCGTAAGTATCGAACAGGATGCCGCCCACCGTGGAACCCAGTGCGATCGACAATTGGACAACGGCTACCATCAGCCCGCCGCCTGCCTCGGCATGATTCGGGAACGTGCGGGTAATCCAGCTCCACCATCCGACGGGCGCTGCTGTGGCCACCAGCCCCCACAGTGCCAGAAGAATGACGACACTGATGGTGTGATGGCCCAAGCCGATTAGTGCGAGTGCAATCGCAGCCATCAGCGTGGGGATCGCCACAAGCGTGGCATGGAACGCCCGCTTCAGCACGGCGCCGATTAGCATGGTGCCGACAAATCCCGCCACGCCGATGGCCAGCAGGATCAGGGACAAGCCGGATGCATCGACATGCGTGACCGTTTCGAGGAACGGCCGGACGTAAGTGAACAGCGTGAATTGCCCGGAGAAAAATACGCCGGCTGCGAGCATGCCCAGCGCGACTACCGGGCGCTTCAAATGCACGAACACATTGCCGCTGCCTTTGGGACGGGTCGGCACCGGCATGGCGGGAAGGCTGAACCATTGCCAGGAAAGTGCCAGGAAGGCAATCGGTACGAGACAATAGAATGCGCCGCGCCAGCCGATGAGTGCTCCGAGATAGCTGCCGACCGGTGCCGCCACGACTGTGGCCAATGCGTTGCCGCTATTGAAGATTGCCAATGCGCGTGGCACCAGGTGCGTCGGCACCAAGCGGATTGCAGTCGCCGCCGACATTGACCAGAAGCCACCGACCACGACCCCGATCAATGCGCGCCCTACCATGTAGACCCCGTAGTTCGGGGCCACTGCGATGACGGCACCCGATACCGCCATGACCGCCGTAAGCCCAAGCAGCAGCAACTTGCGGTTCATGCTGCCGGAGATGGCAGAGATGAACAGACTCGTGACGACGGCAAAAGCGCCGGAGATGGCAATACCCTGGCCGGTCATTCCTTCGGTGACATGCAGGTCTGCGGACATCGGTGTCAGCAGGCTCACGGGCATGAACTCCGAGGCAATCAGCGCGAAGACACAGAGCGTCATCGCAAAGACGCCGCTCCAGTAGGCAGGTGGCTGCGATACGTGCGAAGGCGAGGCCGGATATGTTGGTGAGGTGTTGGTTAGTGCGGTGTTTTCCATCGGCCGTATGATCCGGAGAACGGCCACCGGCGACTAGCCGGTCAATACTTGTTGCCTTGATGAGCCGGCCTCATGAAACGATTGATGAATCATTTTCACGACGGCAATGAGCTATTGCGCCTAATCGGATCTTTCCGTATCCGATACCATTCCGCGATCCCCCCGCCTCTCTTCCGTCCATGACAACGATAAACATCAACGGCCAGGTTCATGAGGTCGACCTCGCCCCCGACACCCCGCTCCTGTGGACGCTCCGCGATGCCTTGGGCTTTACCGGCACCAAGTTCGGTTGCGGCATGGCGCTTTGCGGCGCCTGCACCGTACATGTCGATGGGCAACCCGTCCGCTCCTGCGTCACGCCGATCTCCGGTATTGGCACCAAGCACGTACGCACGATCGAATCGATGGATGCCGATCGCGTAGGCCGGGCCGTCCAGGATGCCTGGGTCGAGTTGGGCGTGGCCCAGTGCGGCTACTGTCAGGCCGGGCAGATCATGACGGCCACCGCGCTGTTGAAAGCGAATCCGAAGCCCACTGACGAGCAGATCGTGGCGGGGATGAGCGGCAATCTGTGCCGCTGTGGCACGTACACGCGCATCAATGCTGCGGTGAAGCTGGCATCGTCACGCCTTGCGGCCAACAAGACGGGAGCCAAGGCATGACCCGCACCGACCTCGAAACCCTCGAACAACCGGCGCGCCGGCGCATCCTGCAGGCGGGCGCGGTGTTCGCGCTGTCTCTCCAGTTCGGCGGACTGGTCACCAAGGCCGCCGCTGCCGAGTCCGAGAAGAAGTACGGTGGCGCGGCGATGCCGGGCGGTGTCGTTGACGATCCGCTGATGTTCGTCTCGATTGCGCGGGATGGCACCGTGACCATCGTGGCGCATCGTGCCGAGATGGGCACGGGCGTGCGAACCAGCCTGCCGATGGTTGTCGCCGACGAGATGGAGGCGGACTGGAGCCGCGTCAGAATCGTTCAGGCGGATGCCAACGAGGCGCGCTACGGCAGCCAGAATGTGGACGGATCGCGCAGCATGCGGCATTTCCTGGCGCCGATGCGTCGCGTGGGTGCGTCGGCAAGGCAAATGCTCGAAGCCGCTGCTGCCGCGCAATGGAAGGTGCCGGTCACGGAGGTGCAGGCGCGCAACCACGAAGTGATTCATGCGGCAACCGGACGCCGGATCGGATATGGCGATCTGGCCGAAGCCGCGATGCAGCAGCCAGTGCCGAAACGTGATCAACTGCGCCTGAAGCAACCGGACGCATTCCGCTATATCGGCAAGGGCAGGATCATGCCGGCCGACAGTCGTGATATTGCGCAAGGCAAGGCGACCTACGGTATCGACGTACTGCTGCCGGGCATGGTCTACGCGGTCATCGCCCGCCCGCCTGTCCATGGTGGCAAGCTGCGCAAGGTCGACAGCACCGACACGCTGAAGGTGCCCGGTGTTCTGCGCGTAGTGGAGCTGAAAGGCTACGACGGTCCGCCGTTGTTCAATCCCGTGGGTGGGGTGGCCGTGGTGGCCACCAATACATGGGCGGCGATGCAGGGCCGCGCGGCGCTCAAGATCGAATGGGACGATGGCGCCAATGCCAGCTACGACTCCGCCGTGTTCCGCCGCACGCTCGAAGCGGCAGTGCGACAGCCAGGCAAGGCGTTACGCAGCGATGGCGACGCCGTGGCGGCGTTGTCGGCGGCCGGCAGCCAGCGCAAGGTCTCCGCCCAGTACTACATTCCGCACCTCGCGCATGCCTCGATGGAAACGCCCGTGGCGACGGCGCGATTCGTTGGCGGAAAGTGCGAGATCTGGGCTCCGTCTCAGGCGCCTCAGGGCGCATTGGAAAGCGTAGCGAAGCACGTCGGCCTCGACGTCAAGGACGTAACGCTGCATGTCACGCTGCTGGGCGGCGGCTTCGGCCGCAAGTCGATGGCCGACTTCATTTCCGAGGCGGCGTTGGTATCGAAGGCGATGGACGGCAAGCCCGTCAAGCTGCAATGGACGCGCGACGACGATATCCACCACGACTATTTCCACACGGTATCGGTCGAGCACATGGAGTCCGTGCTGGATGCCAGCGGCAAGCCGACGGTATGGCTGCACCGGTCCGCCGCGCCGACCATCGCCTCCACGTTCAAGGTGGGCGCGGAAGGCAAAGCTGCATTCGAAGCGGGCATGACGGCCATCAACGTCCCGTTCCAGATCCCGTCGATCCGGCTCGAGTCGGCTGACGTGCCGGCGCACACGCGCATTGGCTGGTTCCGCTCGGTGTCAAACATTCCGCACGCGTTTGCGGTGCAGAGCTTCGTTGCCGAGCTGGCGCATCAGGCGCGGCGCGATCCGAAGGATTACTTGCTGGATCTGATCGGTCCGCCACGCAAGATCGATCCCTCGACACTCTCGGACACTTGGAACTACAACGAATCGCCGGACGTGTATCCGCTGGATACCGGCCGCATGCGCCGCGTCATCGAGGAAGCGGCGCGCAGGGCGAATTGGGGTCGCAAGCTGCCCAAGGGGCATGGCCTCGGCATTGCCATGGCGTACAGCTTCGTGACCTATGTAGCCACCGTTGTGGAAGTCGCGGTGGACGGCAAGGGCCAGATCACCATTCCGCGTGTGGACATGGCAATCGATTGCGGGCCGCAGGTCAATCCGGAGCGCATCCGTTCACAGGTGGAAGGCGGCTGCGTGATGGGTATCAGCCTGGCGATGCTGGGCGAGATCACGTTCAAGGACGGCCGCGTCCAGCAAAGCAACTTCCACGACTTCGAGATCCTGCGCTCGCACATGGCACCACGGGCCATCCACACGTGGATGGTAGGGGGCGATTTCGAGGTACCGCCCGGCGGCGTGGGCGAGCCGCCCGTGCCGCCCATCGCGCCCGCACTGTGCAACGCGATCTTTGCGGCAACGGGGACACGGATCCGTTCGCTGCCTATCCGTGACCAGCTTTCGAAGGCTTAGCAGCGGCGACGCCATCCGGGCGGTGTCGGATGGCGTCGATCACGATCTTGAGCGCACGCGACGACTGCCTGCGACTCGGATAGAACGCGTGATAGCCCGGGAACGTCGGGCACCAGTCCTCCATCACCTTGATGAGCTTGCCTTTCTCCGCGTAGGACTGGATGACCTGCGTCGGCAGGAACACCAGCCCGAAGCCATCAAGGGCGGCATTGAGCATCTGGTTGATGCTATTGCAAATGACCTGCCCTTCCACACGCGCCTGCAGCTTCTTGGATCCCTTCGCCAGCTCCCACGCATAGAGGCCACCGCTAGTGGAAAGGCGCAGGTTGATGCATCGGTGCGACAACAGGTCGCGAGGTGTCATCGGTTTTTCGCGGCCCTTGAAATATGCGGGTGACCCCGCTATGGCCATTTTCACATCGGGACTGATACGCACCGCAATCATGTCTTTCTCGATCTGGTCGCCAAACCGCACGCCGATGTCATAGCGGTCTCCAACAATATTGGTAAGTCCATAGTCCACCGTGAGCTCGACGTTGAGGTCCGGGTACTGCGGCAACACCTTGGCCAGGCGTGGCCAGATGATGGCATCGATCGGATGGTCGACCGACGTAATGCGAATGGTGCCAGCCGGACGTTCGCCAAGCTCTGCCACTGCGGAGATGTCGGCTTCGATTTCCTCGAACTTGGGACCAATGGACCGGATCAGCCGTTCACCGGCATCGGTAGTTGACACACTACGCGTGGTGCGCGTCAGCAGGCGCACACCCAGTTTGGTCTCCAGATTGCGGATGGTGTGGCTCAGCGCGGATTGCGTGACGTCGAGGCGGGCTGCCGCGCGCGTGAAGCTCCGCTCCCGGGCGACAGTGACCAATGCAAGCAGATCATTGAGGTTGTGACGGGGCATGGGCGGGTTCTCTGCAAAGGAATGCCATCGGGCGTCTCCCGTTGCGAAATGGCGCTATGAACGCATTTCATGAATGTTCCCGCTATTGTTCAGCCTAACGCGCGCGGCGCGCAAGTGTTTTGCCAAGAATCCCCCATGCAGCCTTCACATTGTTCCAGTCCCCGTTTCACATTACGCCCGGTGCGCAAGGCCCCCCCACCGTTCCGAAGGGCGCGTCCCGAATGATCAAGATCACTCAGCATGGCTCACAGCCATCAATGGACGGCGCAGCGGCCCACTTCACGGGCAGCGTCCGCGTCGACGCAATTTTCCAGTCTCCCATGCCTGCGCGCGTTGGAGGCGCCACAGTCACCTTCGCGCCAGGTGCGAGAACGGTATGGCACAGCCATCCGCTCGGGCAGACGCTTCATGTCGTCGCAGGGACGGGGCTCGTCCAGCAATGGGGCCGAGCCGTCCAGACTATTCGGCCGGGGGATCTTGTCTGGATTCCACCTAATACCAAACACTGGCATGGCGCCACCGCAACTTCCACTATGGTGCACATTGCTATTACGGAAGCGTTAGATGGCAAGGCGGCGGATTGGATGGAGCCTGTGAACACGGACCAGTATGGCGGAGTACTGACGCGGTAGGCGTTGACAGAAACTAGACCATCTCGGGTGAAAAAGGGGATTCCCCCGTGAACCTCACCGATTGTCGCCACCTGGCCCCTAGCTCCGGCAAGCGCCTGCCGCGGGTTGGCCGAGGGCTGAGACCGACTAAGAGGCGTCGTCCGATCGCTAATTTGCTCGGCCGTTCAGACGTCCGATTCAACACCAAGCCACCAAGCTCCACGGCGCGCCTTTCTGGGTTGAGTGCGTCTACCGCACGCTATGGTCGGCGGCACTCGCCTCCTAAAGCGCCTACGGTCTGCTCCAAAGAAAACAGCCGACATCGTCGACTGCTTTCTTTGCGCGCGCCTCTGGCGTCAACCCGCAGACCTACTGGCTTGCGATTACTGCTTCTTGACGGCGGCTGCGGGCGCGGCGTTTTCTGCCTTGACCGTAGCCTTCTCGGCCTTGGCCGGCGCAGCAGGCTTCTCGGCGCTCACCTTTGTTGCCTTGGCGTGCTTGGTTGCGTGCTTGTGGGTCGCGGTAGCGGCAGGTGCTTTCGCAGCCGGCGCCGTGGGAGCGGCCGGGGCAACGCCCTGAGCAAAAGCGGCACCAGTGATGGCGAAAGCGGCAACGGCAGCGAACAGCTTCTTCATGATCGACAATCCTTCTGAGAGGTTTAGGCGCTGCGATGTGCCGCGCTTAGCCAAAAAACGGGGCAGCTTCACGCTCAGTTGACTGCTAACTCGTGACAATCCGTAAGGAGTGTTTCCGCAGAGGCAAGGCCGCGTTACAGACGACCCAAACGTGTCGCATCAAGGACAACCATCCGTAGAAGTCGACCCGCTGCGGCACACCTTACGATCGGCAATTGCACCTTATTGATATCGCAAGGTGGGGGGCTGCTACCGGCCACGAACTCCTAGCATGACCCTGCGGATGGTGCCATGCAGAGGCCGCCTTCGGAGCGACCGAACCGCCCTCCTCGCTCGCCCTCAACCCTAGAACCTCCAGCGCAATCCCAACGTGCCGGTATGGTCCTGGTTGCCGCCACCGAACTGGCCGGTATAGCGCAAGCCAAGCGTGGCCATGGGCGAGATGGCGAAGTCGGCGCGCAGTTCGGCCAGCGCCGCGTTCTGCGCAATCGGTGCACCCGTCACCGTGAAAGGCTGGCTGCCGTCGAAAGCCAGCGTGGTAGCCGGGCGTACGTCGCCGAACGCATGGCGCCAGCCGGCTCCGACGTAGAACGCCGCGTCAGTGCCGCCAAACTGGACGCGCGCGCTGGTACGCAGGCCGAGCGTTGTGGTGGTCAACGTGTTGCTATCGCCAGGGCTGCGCAGGGCCGCCGAGCCGCCCGTCTCCGCGAAGCTGCGCGTGCGTGTGTCGCTCCACGCCACGCCCCCGTACGGTTCGAGCTGGATGGTCGCCGATAGAGGCATGGCGAAGCCGGCTTCCGTGAAGACTTGCGCCGTGCTGGCGTGATAGCTGGCGGTCAGGGACTGCACCGTACTGCCGCCGAGGCTGGCCTGCCGGTCCGTGTCGGCGTCGTGCCAGCTATAGGCGGTACCGAACAGCCATTTGAGCTTGCCGCCGCCAAGCGCGAATGCGCGGCCGCCGTAGAGCGTGGCGCTGAATGAATCGGTGATGGCGCGCGACGACCGTTCGCTCACTCGCAGCGTACTGTTGGCGTAGCCGAACGCGCCGCCGATGCGCCAGCCTTGCCCCACCGCACCGTCGCCACCCAGATAGAAGCCGCCAGTCTGCTGGCGCACGCGCGCTGCATCTGCGCTTCCATGAAAGTTCTGCCAGTTGCCAAGCACTTCCACCCACAGCGGCTGGGCGGCGGAAATGGGCAGTGCGGCAGCCGGCAGGAGGCCACCAAGCTGGGCGATCGGCGCGCCGGGCAGCATGCCGGCGGACAGGCTGTCATTCAAATGCGCCAGCGGCAGCGCCCGCGCCCCACCCGCCAGGGTCATCAGACCCGTGGACACGCTGGCGTGGGCCTCCCCGGAAAGGCTGTCGAAGACGGCCGGCGGCGCGCCCTCGGGCAACGTCACCACGGCTTCGTGCACCGGGTTGCTGTCCGGCAGCGTCTCCAGTGCGTTAGCCACGGCACGCTGGTTGCCGGTGACTGCGGCATCGGCAAAGCGCATCACACGCGGAGTGCCCCCGCCAGCGCCACCACCTGCGCCCGGAAGGAGCGGCGAGACGGGCGGCACGGGGTCCGTCACCACCTTGCGCGTGAGTGCCAGGGTGACTTCGTTGGCGCCATAGGTCAGCGTCGGGTCGAGGAACGCGTAGTTCGAGCTGACCGATGCAAAGCGGCCCTGCACCGTGCCGGCGGTCAGGATGCTGTAGCGGCGCGTGGACGCGAAGTTGCCGTCGGGGCCGACATGGACCACCGCACCGCCGAGTGTGGCTGTACCGCTCACCGCAACGCGGTCGCTGGCCGACGATGCCGGGTCGGCTTCCACTCGATAGGTCGAACCCGACGCCAGCGTCAAGTTGCCGTTGACCGTCAGCGTGCCGATGGAATTGCCCGGTGCCAGCGTGCCGCCCGATGCAATCACGGTACTGCCGACGCTGCCAGCGCCGCTCAGCGTGGCGCCGTTGTTCACCGTGACCGCCCCTGCCACACTGCCGTTCACGGCCAGCGTGCCCGCGTTCACCGTCGTCGCCCCGGTATAGGTATTCGCGCCGCTCAGCGTCAGCGTGCCAGCGCCGATCTTGATCAGCCCCGCGCCGCTGCCGCCACCGGCCCCGCCATCCTCGATCGTGCCGCTTACGGTGGTGGACGTGTTGTTGCCCCCTACGGTCAGGACGTTCTGGCCAAGCTGAAAGCGCCCCGTCCCGGCGATGGCACCGGCGGTGATCCGATGGTCGAACGCCGGACCGGACGTGCCCGAGAAATCGACCCAGCCCCCAGCCTCCGTCACCAGCGAGGCGTTGCCAGCGGTACTCCAGCCCCAGAACTCGGTGTAGCTGCCACTGCGGGTCGTCACCTGGCTGTTACCGCCGGTGCTACCCTCCTGAAACGACATCACGCCGCCGTTGTTGACGATCGTCGCATTGGCCGCCGTGCTGCTGCCGAGCAGGTATGTGAACCCGCCGAGGTTCGTCACCTGCGCATTGCCAAGGCTGCCTGCGCCGAAGAGTTGGATGTAGCCGGATCGATTGACCACCTGCCGGCCACCGAGATCAAAGTTCCCATAAAGGCGAAGCGTGCCGCCATCGACACTGACCCCGCCAGTGCCCAGCGCCCCATTGACGTTTGCGCTCAGCGTGCCAGCACTGACCAGCGTGCCACCGGAATAGGTGTTCACGGCGTTCAGGTCGAGCGTGGCGCTCCCCGCCTTGGTCAGACTGCCGGGGCCGTCGATGACACCGTTGTACGCGAGCGTGCCGTTCGTCACCTCGAACGTACCGCCCCCCGCCCCGAGCGTCGTTGCGCGCGCCGTGTTCATGGCTGCGGTAGTCCGCAGCGTGCCGCCGTTCAACCCAAGTGTGCCGGCTGGCGCGCCAAGGTTGGCGTCCGAGGCAATCGCCAGCGTACCGCCCAGGATTTGCCAGCTTGTGATATCGGTGTTGGTACCGGCGAGGGTCCAGACCGAGGCACCGATTTTCTGGAAATGCTCGAAGCCACGATAAAGGCCGGCGTTGCCGATGCCGCCGGTCAATGTGGCAGCGCCTGTGTCGCCAGCCAGCACGAACGTGTCATCCGTGCCGTAGGCTTCGATTCTCCCCACGACGCTGTTGGTCCAGAACTCGAAGCGGTTCGTGCCGCCCGTGAACTGGACAGCCGCGAAGCTGGGGCCACCTGCTACGATGGTCCCCTTGTTGACGATGGTCAGGTTGCTGCCGCGCACGCCCACGCCGCCGGCGCCTGCGGCGCCGTTAGCGGCCCGCGAACCATCCATGTTCATGCCGCCCGAGCCACCGGCGCCTCCCGCGCCACCCATGATCATGCCCTCGTTTAGCAGCGTGGACCCGCTGGCCATTTCCATGCCGCTGCCCCCCACGCCGCCCTTTCCTCCCAGGCTGCCGTAGAGATCGTAGACGCCGTCGCCACCGTTGCCCCCGGCCCCGCCGTTGCCGCCCGCCACCACGGCATTTGCTTCGATATGTACGGTGGCCGCACTGCTCACCAATATGCCGACACCGCCGTCGCCGCCGTTGCCGGCGCCAGAGAAGCCGGACATCGGTTTTGACGCGCCGCCATTCCCGCCGCTGCCACCCGAGCCGCCGTACACCGCGCCGCCCGCCTTCACAAGGATATCGGCGCTGCCCGCGTGGATCAGGCCGTATCCGCCTTCGCCGCCACCGCCGCCGCCGCCCTGGTAGCCCGCTTGCGGGTCGGTCGTATCGCTTCCGCCGTTGCCGCCCCGGCCGCCGTTGCCGCCGAACACTGCGGTGGAGATGGTAGTCGGCACGGCAGCCCTGACCATGCCATCTGCCCCACCTCCGCCGCCGCCGCCACCGCCCCCTGTGAACGAGGCATAGTCGAATTGCCCGTCGCCACCATTGCCGCCGAACTGGCCTGGCGCGGTACCCGCTGTGCCGGCCAGCCCCAGCGGCGTTGTCTGAGCCGAACTGATGCCACCCGAGCCACCGGCCCCGTTGCGAGCGCCACCGCCGCCACCAGTCCCGTCGCCATCGAACACCGTAAGACCGCTCTGCCCAGCCTGCCCAGCGAGGTAGCCGCCCCACCCACCTGGTAGGAAGGCGGTGTAGCCCCCGGCACCGCCGTTGCCGCCAGAGGCTTGTGCCGGCGACGCGGCAACGGACATCGTGAAGAGGGCGACGGCGCCGGCAATGGCGCGCAGGCACGGCTGCTCACCGGCGGAGAGACTCGAATGTCTTGTCATGCGGATTTTTAACCGGCCAAGCCGGCGACCCTTTTTGCGCGCGGCAGCCGTCTGCTTGCTGGCTATGTCCGCGCTTTCATTGTTTTAATGTGCGGGCGCCCGTGCGAACCTCAGCGGCGTCGGCGAAAAGCTGCAACGGCGTAGGCGACTGGCCCCCCCGGCACGGGATTTTCGCATTTTGCGGAGGGAAAGATGAGCTTACGTGGCTTGAAACCGATGCATTCAGCCAGCT
Organism: Cupriavidus sp. 291-E7; assembly: GCF_057798835.1. Taxonomy (NCBI): domain Bacteria; kingdom Pseudomonadati; phylum Pseudomonadota; class Betaproteobacteria; order Burkholderiales; family Burkholderiaceae; genus Cupriavidus; species Cupriavidus sp. 291-E7. Next base: position 32,582 of record NZ_JBYOJV010000024.1, on the reverse strand, counting down.
CGCTGTTGCTTCTGAACCACGCCGTTACCCCCACCCTTTGGCGCGCGAATCGTGCTCAGTGACTTTGCCGATGTGGGACCAGTTCCGTTCGACTTCCGGAGTCGGCCATCTCCAGCCGCTGGCCGATGCCTTCCCACGGACGTTTGAACGTCGGGTCCGTTCAGACCGCGGCCGTTGGCACGCGTACGGTTCCGCGACCTACGAGGTGAGCGGCCATAAGACCCTTTCGACGATCCAGCGATACGCCGCGCTCCATGCAGAGGATATCGCGTGGAAGCTGGGCTGATTGCTCCGCGCTTAGGCTGATCGAGCCGCATGCCGTTTTGGGCGGCTTTCTATTTGCGTTTTGCATCAATCGATGAATCGATGCGCTTGCGTTCACGCTCGTTTAAGAACCAGCCAACGATCAAACCAAGCGCGATCAACCAGAGCGGTGAGACGTGAGCATTCTCTAGCGCTAGGGCCAGAAAGGCCGCGAAGCCCATCCCATAGAAGAACCAATTGCCTGGCTTGCATCGATGGGCGGTGATCTTCGCGGAGTCGCCCAAAACGGATGCGCCCGCTGCGGCCAATGTTCGAAGGTTGTCGTTGGGGGCAAGCCGTCCTGCAGCGATTTCCCGGCGCGTTATCCGATCCAGCAGCACCGGATTGACCAAGCCATCCTCTGTCGATTCCTTGTTGAGGAATAGCCGGTATTCTGCGTTTGCGACTTGGAGCAATTTAGCATAGGACGCTTCGTCAAAACATTCTTTGCCCACGGCCACGAGAACTCTATGCGCTTCGAGCAACGCCACGTGCTCCTCTTCGGTTGTCGCTCGCTCGTGCAGGTCGGCAATCTCCTTGCGGAAGGAGAGCCAGTCGCCCCCCTGCGCCATTCTGCCCAGCAGGGATTCATTTCTTGTTTCAACGTGGTCTCCTTGAAACTGAGCCTCAACGAATTCTAGTGGCGCGGTCATTGTAATGGGTTCGTGGGGCACGCAACGGCACCGTAGAGGCGAGGCCGCATGCCTACCGAGGCTCTGTGACTCGCCGCGCTTCTGACAGGACGTGTGTGGGACTGCGGGAATGCCGACTACGGACCTCCCCCGACAAAGCGGCCGTTCGCCGGATCGTTTGATACAGCATCATGCGATTGACCGCGTCGGCCGAGCACGCCGACCGATATGACTGCCAACGGCCGTTGCACCTCGGAAGCCGCTGTTTAGCGTATGCGGGATCGAAGGGCGGAAGCGGTCGGCTACGGCCCTCCGCCGACCGATTGTCGGTCCAATCACAACGTCGCAAGGGGTGTGTATCACCCTTCCACTGCATCAACCTTGGGCTTGATACTGACCCAAATCCCTGTGCCGTTCTGCTGAGTCATTACCAAGTCCGGGTAGGTGCGAACCATATCGGATAGCGCGGCATGGCCAAAAACCTTCGGCGAAAAGGCTGGATCGGTGCGCTTGAGGTATTGCCCGAGGGCGCCCAGCCCCACCCACCCATCTGGCGTATCGCCGGCGAGAAGCTCGACAGCGCGAATCACAGCCTTGGGCCGCCGCTTTGCCAGAGGCCTGGCAGGTATAGGTATCGTTGATACCCTCGCTTTTGCGGTGTCGGCCGGTTCCGGGACCGGCTCAGGCACTTGCCACTCAAAGACCGAGCGAACGCCACCAACCGCTTCACAAAAAAAAAGCGCCCTCACGAGGAGGGCGGTAGGAACGGGTCCATCTTGAGAGAGCATGTAGCGGGGTCGCGCTACAGAAACAATCTTATGGCCGATTGGTCGGGTTGATGGCCTCAAAAGCTTGCCAATTTCGACGTCTTTTCACCGTCAGAACAGCGCAAGCTGGTCGTCTGGCACAAAGACTCGCATGGCGGGCGCGGTTACGCGCGGCTGCTCGGGGTCTGCGTTGACATGGAGAACGGATTCAACCTCGAGGTCAGTGGCGACAGTCTGCAACGGCGGGACAGCGGGTTGCTCGGTGTCAACGCCCTCCGCGGTAAGCGATTCCATTGCCTCACGGAGCCGCTTTAGACGCAGCTTCGCGCCCCAACCACCAAGGATGTGAGCCGGCGTGAACCAGGTACCCCATGCCTCGACGGAGAGCGCGTTGCCGTGTACGACAATGGCTGGGATGTTCAGCAGCGACAACTGCACGTACGCCATGTGGACGCACCGCGGATCGATGTCGATACACGTCGCATGCATCGTCTGCTGGTAGTTGCGGCCAGCATCGTGCAGTGCGTCCGCGCACGCGATCACCATCCCACCGGCCCCGCATGCTGGCTCGCTGATCGTGACAAAGCCGTCTCGGTCGACGTACGGATTGCCGTCACCGATATTGATACCAGCCATCAAGCGAGAGACGCTGTAGGGCGTAAAGAACTGCCCTGCCCGATCGTTGCCGAGTTCGAGCATCATGTACGTTTGGCCAAGCACGTCAGCCAGGCCGTCCCCGTGCGGTACCAATTGCTGCACCCGGTCTTCGAATGTCAGCGTCAAGGCGCCGAGCATGTGGGAGAAGCGCTCCAGATCCTCGCGCTCGTACCGCTTCACGATTTCCAGGTAACGCTTCTCTCGCGCATCGAACTGATGGCGATCGACGGCATTGCTGATGGCAAGCGCCGACATCTCCACGAAGTCTGAGAAAACCTCGTGCATCGAGTGCCGGTGGCCAAAGGCCTTGAAGTAGGACAGCAACTGCTTGTGCGGATCGCTGGCGGTGCCTTCAAACTTGCGCTTGGCGGCCCGGCTCACTGGAACCGCCTACGCAGAAATGGGTACGCTTCAGGGTTGCTGCAACGAAAGGAAGAGGATGTTGAGGGCATTTCTGTCGGGGAATGGTCCGGGAAACGCCCCTGCCGGGACGCGTCCCGGACGGGTTGGAAGAAGTGGGTTCAGGTGCCAACGAAGCGCGCCAGGCCTTCGGCAAGATCGCGCTGCAAGCGGATCTCCCAGTGCTCATTGAACTGGCGAATTTCGACGGCAGGAATAGCGCGGCGCTGCGGGGATGCAAACGACGCGTCGACGCGAAACTCACGCAGGCACGCGGCCATTGCTGACTCGCCCGAGTGCTTGGCGAAGACAGCCAATGCCGTCACGACCAGGCTCACGCGGTCTACGGCGCCAGCGGCAAGCCACCGCATACCAGCTGGCTGACCCGCCGCGGGTTCGGACTGGGCGAAAAGCCGGAGGATGCCAAGGTCGCGCGTGAGTTTCATGCTCAGTTGCGTGTGCTCGGCGAAAGCGTTCCGCAACACGACTGCGGCCTGCTCCACCGCCAACGGCTGAGCTTTCGACACCACAAGGGCGTGCCAGAGCTTGTCAAGATCCGGAATCTGGCCGGCATCGATCACCTGCCAAACGTTCCGGGGACCGTCCAGATGCACTCTAGTCTCGTCGACACGCTCACCGAGCTGCGTACTTGCCTTGTCGACAAGGTTCGCCGCCAAGCGTTTCAGGAAGGCGCGTCGGTAGCGCAGCCGCGACTCGCTGGATCGCTGGATCGCTGGCAAGCTAGACGCTGGGCGTTGGGAAAAAGGCTGGCCTCCAGCTTGGCGACGCGATCCATGTCGGTCGTGCTGAAGTGTTCGGCGGCCAGGAATTGGCCAATCAGTTGGTTGTACATATGGTCTCGAATGAATCGGGACCGGCCCGCAGGGACTCGGTCCCATGCGGGTGGGCTGCAGTGCTTAGTGAAAACCGAGCGACGGCGCCAACGGGGTGAACCCCATCGCCCACCATTGCGCGACAGGATGATTCGGAAAGTCTGGAATCTCGCGTTCGCGGAAGATCTCCGGGACAACGGCCAAGGCCGACGGGCGAGCTAGCACGGTCTCGTGCCACTTCTGCTGCAGGCGCAGCCAGGTCAGTTCGGCACGAGCAATGTGATCCCACTCGTGCGGCACTCTGTCCTCATCGAACACGCGGGCACCTTCCGCCGTCATGACGGCCACCACTTCGTGGTACCGCCCGAGTTCGTGCGGGAAGCCACGGCGGACGAACTTTAGAACGGTCGGATCGGGGTAATGGAAAATCCGTTGCAGCTGGCGGATATAGACCGCGCACTCGCGCCGTGAGCGCTCATCGTAGTCGTCGTGGCCGACCTGCGCGCACGATTCCTCGGCAGGCGCCGGGCCCAGTTCGATGTCGAGTGTTTTGGGTTGGGGCATGGGCGTTTCCTGATTTTCCGGGAGACGCCCCACTGGGATGTTTCCCGGCTGGGTGTTGTAGGGCCGCGCGTGCCCTATGGACAGCGCGCGCAATGGTCAGGCCGGTTGGCCCGAGAGATGCGAGAACTTGGCGAGCACCCGGACGACAGCGACCGCCAGGGCGGTTGTCACAAGGGTAGTCAGCTGGAAGGACAGCAGTGCAAGGCTCTCCGTTGTCACGATGAAGAACAGCGCTGCAAAGAGAATCACGACCAAAGCAACAACTGCAATGGCGGTTTCGCGGGGGGGCATGGTGGCTCCAATAGGAGAATGGAGCCGTGGCCCATTAGGGACAAAGCCCCAATGGGAGAAGAAAAGCAGATGGCCGGTACGCCGGCGAGGTCGATGCGCAGTAGCGCGGGGAATCGGACGGATAGTACCGCGCACCTGCGGCCAGGACAAGCCCACCGCTCACGCGTTAGGCTTCATCGGCGGCATACAGTCCTCAAAGTCCATGCGGAGCGCTCGCACCGGGACCATGTTCGCCTGCGCATCTGTCGAGACTAGCGCTGCCATCTGGGCGGCATAGCAGACAAGCCCGTTCGCACAACGAACCACGTTGTCGATGAGGCCCAGCGGATATCCGCTGCCCGACCTGGACAATGGATGCATTCCCCCATGTGTGAAGCTGTTCATGGCTCGCAACGACTGCTGACGGTACTCGTCGAGATGCTCCACGATGCCTTTCACGCGTGCATCCTCTCGCTTGAGCAGCTCGTCGAACATGCCTTTCAGGCTTGGTGCCTTGTCCGCGGCCCGAACCGACTCCTCGGAGAGCGGCGCGTGATACTGCCGTACCCATTTCTCGTCTGCCGCCTCAAGCAGCCAGACGCCACGAATCAGGGTCTCGAACTGCGGCCGGAACAAGGCCATCGCCGCATTTGGCATGCCGATCGTGAGCAGTGCGACGGCGCCCGCGGCGTGTTCCACTGACATCAGCGCGCACTGATATGCCGAAATCGCCCTCGGATGCTCGGTCGGCGTGGTACTACCCATGCACGTCACAGCCGCATTGTGCAGTTCGGCCGAGCGGGTCAGGATATCAACGGACATCGTCATGCCTCATGCCGTGACTGGCGGGCTAGGCGATTCGCCGCCCGGAACCGGTTGACCACCTCCCAGCGCCGCTGTGCAACCTCTTCCGGATTCTCCAGGTTCGAATAGTCCTGCATTGGGCCATCCCCCACGAACGGCTTGTAGTCCTCAGGTAGCTTCCCTTCCGCCTTGAGCTTGTCGCGCTGGATGCGGCCCAGCCCGTCAGTCGTCTCGGTGATGGCCACATAGTCCCAGCGTTCCGGCACGGCGGCGTCCGCGAACCATACCTCCCCCTCGCCCTTGCCAACGATTGCGACCACGTCGTACACGCTGCCTACGGGAGAAGGCACGGCACGGACCTCAAACCGCAGCACCTCGGGCCTCGGGTGCCAAAACACGCGATCGAGATACCGTTTGAAGATGAAGGCATCCATCCGGGCGATCTCGCCGTATTGCGGTTCCCCAGGAGCGATGAACTGCGGCTCGCGCTTGGGGCGATTGCCCAGAGATACTTCCCGGGCGGTGGTTGTGGGGGCTTGTGACATGGGATTCCCGTAAAAGACGCTCGAAATTCTATAGCTTTTGGGGGAAAGCCCAGCAGAAACCACCCCGAAAATGGTTGGCGGCGAACTTCGCCCGCCGGCCGCCTTGACTTCGCAGTGGCGCCGGTATCTTGGTCTTAGACCATTCCATACTTAGCCGCCATGCGATTCACCCGACTCGGTCGCCACGACCCCATCGACTTCAATACCCGCCGCCAGGCCGCATTCGCGCGCAAACAGCAGCGCGAGCGCGACAGGTACCCGCTCTTCGCGGACCACGTGGCAGCGGAGCAGCACACGCTGGACGAGGAACTGGCACGCCGCCAGCGCCGCTCGGAAAACCTCGCGCGTACGACACGCGCCCTGCACGCCCGCGTCTGGCGAAAGAAGCGGGCGGTCTATTTCTCCCTGACCCCGGAACAGCGAGCGGAAATCCGCGCCAAATGGCTGGCATGGACCGGCCCCACCACCGCCCTCTATTTCGCCTACATCGTCGACGGCATCAGCGGCGAGGCCGAACGGCGCGATACGGCGTCCCGCGAGCACGCACTGGCGATCCGCCGGCGCGTCCTGACCATGCTGCCAGAGCAAGCGGCACTGGAGATCTGCGCACCATGACCCCTACCGAAGAACAGGTTGCCGTTGTCGACGCCGTCGAGGCGGGTGGCGCGCTCAAGGTCAAAGCCTATGCTGGCGCCGGCAAGACATCCACGCTAAAGCTGGCCGCCCAGGCGCTGGGCCGCAGTCGCGGGCTGTACATGGCTTTCAACAAGGATATCGCTGCCGAAGCCGCGCGGAAGTTCCCCACCAACACGAAATGCCGCACCGCCCATTCCGTCGCGCGTGCTGCAACGCGCCCTGAGATCAGCCGCAAGATCGACAACCCACTGGAGCCCTCGCATCACCTCGCCGTCCGCTATGGCCTCGGTCCGCTCAAGTTGCCCACGACCATCGGCAAGGATCTGGAGCTCAGCGGCAGCAAGGTGGCACGGATGGTCGCGGACGGCGTGGCGCGATTCTGCCGGTCTGCCCAGCCCGAGCCACTGGCGTGGCATATCCCGGTGGAATCGATCGTCCCGGACGAGGAAGCTGAGTTGCTGCGCGCCTCGCTGCTCCCCTACGTGAAGCGCCTCTGGGAGGAATACATCGACCCAGCCGCCGCCGGCGCGATCACCCACGACGTCTATCTCAAACTCTGGCAACTAAGCCGTCCGCGCATTGGTGCCGATTTCATCCTGTTCGATGAAGCGCAGGATGCGGATGGCCTGATGCTCTCTGTCCTCCGCGCCCAGCAGTGCCAGGTCATCTACGTGGGCGATCCGTACCAGCAGATCTACGAATGGCGCGGCGCCGTCAATGCAATGGACTTCATCAAGGCGCCGGAGCGTGCCCTCACCGAATCCTTCCGGTTCGGTCCGGCTATCGCCCAGATGGCCAGCCGCATGCTTTCCCTGATGGACGAGGACACGCCGGTCCGTGGCCAGGAACACATTGCGTCGCGGATCGAGCACGACTCGGAGTTTGGCCAACACCGCTACAACGCGATTCTCTGCCGCAAGAACGCCACGGTCCTTACACACCTCGCGCAAGGCATCGCAAGAGGCGACCGCGTTGCTGTCCGTGCCAAGCTGGATGAACTGCGCGCTTTCGCCGACGGCGCCGAGCGCCTGATGCGCGGGGAACGGATCGCCTACCCGGCCTCCCTCGCACTATTCGAGACCTGGGAAGAAGTCCAAGAATACGCCGAGTCCCTAGCCGGCCGCGACCTGCAGCCGCTGGTCAAGCTGATTGACAGTGAAGGGGTGGACTACCTCCGGCTAATCCTGACGCGCGTGAGCCCAGAAAGCGAGGCGGACTACGTCATCTCTACCGCGCACCGAGCAAAGGGGCTGGAGTTCGACTCGGTCTATCTCGCAGGCGACTTCAAGTTCAAGACCGGCGAGGAAGGCGAGACGACGATGACCGCCGAAGAGAAGCGCCTGCTCTACGTTGCCATGACCCGCGCCAAGCATGTGCTTAACGTCAGTGAAATCCGACGCGACCTCTATGCCATGTTCCGGGACGCTGGAGTCTAGGAGAACATCACCATGATTACCGTGCGGATAGGCGGGAATGAGTTCCCCCTCGACGATGTGCTGGAAGATCCGGGCCGCTATGCTGGCCACCTGGAGCGCGCGAGGACCGTGCAAGGCTTCGCCGAGTGTGGCTGCACGGCCAGCCGGCCACGGCCCAAGCTCGTGATCCGCCGCCACCGCGACATATTCCTCCTCGCTCGTTGGCCGGACCAGGCACACCACCATGCGGGCGCATGTCCGTTTCACCGTCTGGCGCTTGCCAAAGGGGGCGCCGCAGACAGTCTCGACGCCTTCCGCGTGCGCGATGGCCACCACGACATCCGGCTCGATGCCACGCTGTCAGCCAGCACGCGCACCCCGGCCAAAACGGTGCAACGGACACCCAAGGGGGAAAGCAGCAAGCCCCAACGGCGCTCGGCAGGCCTGCTGGCATTCCTGGAGTATGCGTGGGAACAAGCGGGGCTCACCGTCTGGTCGGGGACCGGCTCCCGAGGCTGGAACGCCTGCTGGTCGCAGCTGACCACTGAATTGGCCGATTGCCGCATCAACGGCAAGGCCGCAGCCGATCTGCTCCACGTCATGCAACGATGGGATCCAACTCGCAAGGCAGAAATCCTGGCCGAGTTCGACGCGTGGCAGGCGCGCCTCTCCCCCGCTTCCGCTGGCACACCCCGCGGCATCTTGATCGGGGAGCTGGAGTCCCACGGGCCGACCCAGTATGGGGGCAAGGTCGTGCTGCGCCAGAGCACGCAGCGGTTTTTCATGTCCGCCGAGATCTACGCACGCCTGAAGGCGTCGTTCGCCAATGCCCTTGCCGGCACTGGCAAGGCCGATCAACGCTGCATCGTCGTACTGCTCGTTGAAAAATCCCGGTCCAACTACCTGACGGTAGTCGATATCGCCGCGATGCTGGCCAACCGTCAGTTCCTGCCCTGCGACTCGTCGCACGAGGTTGCGATGGCGGACCGCCTGGTCGGCCACGGCCGCGCCTTCCGCAAACCATTGCGCCACGTCGGTCGCGCCGCCGCGCACCCGGATTTCGTCCTGACCGACGTCGCCCCGGAAGCGGTCATCGAGGTACTTGGCATGACGGGCAACCCCGAGTACGACGCCCGGATGGCGTCCAAGCGCCAGTACTACCGCGAGAACGGCATGCCTTGCATCGAATGGGACGCCGTGAGTACGCCTATTGAGTACCTGCGGCTTCCGCCCAGCACCCGGAAGACCGATGCACGCTGATCGGGATGCGCTGTTTCGCACGGCGCTGGAGCTCGTCCACCAGCACCGCGCCGCCTCGGTCGCGCTGCTGCAGCGACACTTGGGTGTCAGTCACGATTCCGCCGAAGCTTTGCTCCATCGCATGGCCGGTGAAACGACCGCCGTTCGCCGAATGCAGAACGGCCTGTTTCTCTACACGTATGGCCCGATAGGCGAAGAGCTGGCGGCCCTGCACGGATTCGCTCAGGTAGTGCTCACAGCGCTCTCCCAGGACAACCTCGATGCCAACCAATTGCGCGCGGCCGCGATCGAATTCGGGCTTACCGCGCCGGTCGGCACGACTTGACTTCGAATCCGGATCGATAGGCTGTAGAGATCTAAACACACGCCACCTCCCTTCCATGAAGACACTGCCCGTGTTCCCGACAATGCTCCGCAAGATATGGAGCGGCACAGAGGTCCAAAACTGGATTGATAGCAATCTCGCCCCGCTCATCCCTTTGGGGAGCATTGCGGATTCCAGCCTACGCGAAGCCTTGGATCGTATGGATGCGCTGCTCGACCCATCTCGTGGCTTGTTGGCCATACCGCCGGGGTCGGCTACTGTTAAGGCCAGCGAGCGCGACATGGCGCTCATCCGCGCCGCACTCTCCCAGCCGACTACCGGCGTCGCGGAAGCCGATGTCCGCCTCGAAGTCGAACACGTCCTGCACACGCTGGACGGCGGCTATGCCATGCAAATGGGCGGCGATAGGATCATCGCGGTTGTCATGGCATTGATTCGACGCGCCGTAGCTGCCCAGACGTCAGCTTCCACGTGGACGAACGAGCGTTGCCAGCATGAGGTCTGCGACGAGGAAGATGAGCACGACCCGCAGTGCAAGGCATGGTCGAACTCGACGCCACAGGACGGACACGATGCGTTGAACACTGCAGCGCCAAAACTCGATCTGAGCGGTCTGACCGTCGAAGCCGCCGACGACGAGCCGAATGGTGTGTTCGCGAGCTTTCCAGATGATGAGGACGATGCCCGCCTCGACTTGCTCATGGACGAGCTGGACGCTATCGCTGGCATGCCGGCATACCTAACTACCGACTTCGATGGCGTGGGTATCATCATGCAGTTCGAGACCGAGGACGAAGCACAGCGGGCGATTGATGCGTTGGAATCGGCGATACAGGCCTGCGCTGCCCGCCAGCCGCGGCCGTGCGGACAGGCACTGCAGGTACTCCACGAGAAGTGGCAACAGGCGGCGAGCGGCGGTTTGCAAGGAGTTTCCCATCCCCCCTTGCATTTGGTCAGGCAAACCGCGTCGCTAGTAGCCGCGGACCTGCTTGGCCAGCCCAAGGACGAGGATCGGCAGTTGGTTGCCCTTCGCCTGGTGGAGCTGCTTGTCCGCGCCAGCGCGCATCGGAGTTGCCCGCCACCGGTCGACGAAACAGAGGCCCAGGAACGTGAGCATCTCGGTTGCGCGTACTGTGGCACTGGCATCTACCACGCGGCCGCAGGTCAGCGCAGTGCGAGCTGAGCATGGCAAAAGACGATCGCTACTTCGGCAAAACCATTGACGAACACGTCGACGCGGGCACCCTCAATGGCACGGGCCACTCGTGGTGCGTAGGTAACGCCAAGGGCGTAGGTTGTGGCGGTCTATGCGTATTCGAGGCCCAAATGTGTGTTGATTGCAATCACGGGATTATTGGTCAGGAGCACCGCTCCGTTTGGGAGGGCATTCGAGATCAGCAATTCGAAGCCATCGCCATTGGCGACCTTGGTGAAAGCGGGAAGGCTCGCGCCCAACAGATTCTGGTCAAGGCTGAGAAGGTTCTCCGTCGCCTCGATGGAGAACCGGCATGAGAGTACTGTCGGCGGCCGCACGGAAGGCGTTATCGGAGCAGAAAGATGTGTCGACCAGGAGAACGCGGAAACGCCTTGAGCAGGCGCTGCAACGGCTTTCCCGAGGCACACCCGAGACCGTCATCATAGGCTCCCGGCTCACTGTCTCCAATGTGGCTAAAGAGGCGGGTGTCGATCGTGCCACGCTATATCGTTTCCATCAACCGGTGCTCGACGCGATCCGAAAAGCGGCCGGCGACTCGAAGCCTTCGGCAAAGAAGACTCGCAGAAACCTCACTGAGAGTGAAGCTAAACTCAAGGAATATCGTGCTTTGGTTGAGGATGCCCAAAGCGAGGTCGCGGCTTTGGCACGTATCAACTATCGTCTTGACGCGAGGATTCGGGAGTTGGAGGAATTGATCCGGATACGAGACCGAGTAATCACAGATTTGCAGTTGCAACTGAATCAGCGCCCCGACTCGAGGCAGCCGACCCCGCTGAAGCGCCCCAGAGCATGATCGCGACGTCCCCTTTGTATTTCGATCAGGCTGATCGATTTGCTCTGCCACACGAGCGCTAAGATTGAGGTTCACTAGGCGGATTCAACCGTATGCAGCGGCAATGAAAGACTGACGGCGACCGAGGCCGTGTGGAAACACCCCTCGACCCGTTGCTGCCCGATCGGGGTTCGCTGAACAACGTCTGCTTCGCAGCGATTGCTGTCGGTCGGCTTGAACGGGTGAACTCACGCTGTCGGCCACTAAGCGGCCACTAGCTCTGGCTGCGCTCCTGTGAAAGTTAGTTGAATGGAGGGCTGGGTCACACGAACGTGGCACCAAAAGACAGCTTTTCTTCAAAGCCGTTGAATCCGCCCTTCCTATGGAGCGTTCTCACACGCCAGAAGTAGAACGATCGCACCTCCTGAACTGCATCATCCGGTGATATGCGATATGCCGTACCTCTGGAGACAAGGGCCATGCCGCAGTTTCCGTCGAACTGCATGGGGCGAACCGGACCCCAGCCTGCATTCCAATAGCTGAGGTCGGCGATGACGGCGCTACCCGACTTAACCTCCAGCACCCCATCACGAGGCGTGACCTCCAACTGGTCGCGCCCTGGAATTGCAGGCAAGTAGAGGCGGCCGGGATAAAGATCGAGCTGCAGGTAACCGAGGCGCTCAAAGTCGAGCAGCTTTGCCAGCGGCCAAGCTCTGCTCTCCCGATCGGCTATCGCTTGATGCGCCGGTGACTCCAGGACCGTCGTCGTTCCTAGGGGCTCGTGGAAGTCGCTAGCGAGTAGCTCTCCAGTTCTCCACAGATCCTTCAAGTGTTCAGCCAAGCCTTCATCAGCGACGCTGCTACCTGCCACCTGCGCCCACCGGACGACCGAGACCTCCACACAGCGGTCCATTGACATCACAACGGGAGACGCGAAGGCCATCAGTTCGTCGCCGGGACGTTCTAGCTGAACCCGTTCAACGAGACTGCGGACAGCCCCACCAATAGCCTCGTCATCGCCGTCGAACTCCGTTCGGCCTGGAAACCAAGCTGGCCGCCTAGGCCTAAGCAGTGCAAGTGTCGGGTGAACAGGCAAAGCCAATAGAGCCCATTCTTCCGCTGTATCGGGAGGCATGCCCCAGAACTCCTCAGCAACCGCCAACGTGCGGTGGTAGGCGGAGATCATCCGCAAGGCAGTCCGGGATGAGATTTGACCGCTGAACCCGTCGCCCAAGAGGCGCGAGAAATGCCAAGGGTCACCCTGAAAAGGAGCATCCGGATAGGCCTCCTTGTTCATCGACCACTCGAAAGCCATCTGGCGGACGAACGGCAGCCGCGTAGCGGCCTCAAGTTCCGTCATGGAGGTACGGAACATCCGCGGAAGGTCCGCACCTTGCACTCCGTTGAAATCCTGTGGAATCTCGAAGTCCTCAGGCACTTCTTCTAGGCCTTCGTCCGGGATGTCCGCCCACAGCCCGAGGCTCTCTAGCAATAGCTCCGAGAGGACGGACGTCTTAGGAATGCTCTCGGCCAGTTTCTGGCTGGCCTCGTACCCGTGCGCCTGCGCGGCCATCCAAAAGACGAAGAGCGCCTCCACCACCTCGGCCTCGAGCTTCCTTGTGCCGAGGAATTCAAGAAGTGCGGCCTCCGTCGCCGCTTTGGACGCCGGCGCGCCCAGCCGAGCGGCGAGCTCCTGCATGGTCCACCACCGTGCAGCGGTCGACGGCCAGCCCAGCCTAGCGACGAGGATGCGAATGTCATCCATCATGTGCCCTTCGCCCTCGCAGCGTCGAGCTCTTCTGCCCAGCGCGGCCGTTCCAGCGGAAGGGTTCGGGTGTCTTCAAGAACGCAATTCACCATCATCTCGGCGAACTTCACGGCGTCGGCAACGCGCTTCTGCCGTGCATAGAAATAGACCATCAGATTCGTCGGCGCTACACGCGGCGGCTCGGGCTCTCCGAACATGCCATACGTCGTCTCAGCGACGAACTCGTCGCAACGACTCGGGTAGTGCTGAACGACCATATCCAGCCTCTCACGCGTCTTTTCTTCGCTTTCCGCGAAGCCCAGCCATGCACCCTTCCGGACCTGTGCCTGAACGAGGTAATTCCACGCAGCCTTCGAGCCGCTCAGCCTGCGCCTCGTCTCAAAGGCGAGGTCAGACAGTTCGAGGATGCCATTCATGCGCCCCTCGTCTGAGTGAAGAAAGCCGTCCAACGCCGCGAGAAGGCGCTTGCCATGTCCGGCCTTATCCCAGTGCTCGTACCATGTCCGAAAGAGCCTCTTCTTCTCGTTGTAGCTGGTCGACAGGCTTGCCAGCATCTCGTCGACCAGCTCCGGTGCAAACGTGGTGACATCGCCCGTATACGGCTTGCTGTCAATGTCGCCGCTAGACGAGTCTGCACGCTGAAGCACGCCGACGTCCCAGCCGGCATGCTCCCTGAGAACACGCAGCCGCTCGGCAGCGCCATCCTGACCATTGCGCTCAAGCTGCATCAACGCGTCTTGGACCTCTGGGTGAACACCCGTGCGCATAAGCGCATCCAGGGGCCAACCGTCCCGCACGCCCTGCTCTACGTACGCCCGCAGGCTGTCCTCCGCATGCGACCAATCGCCGGCGTCCGTGTGCTCCTCATACTTCACCACCAGAGCTGGTGGGCAGAGCTTCACCAACAGGCGGTCAGCGGCTGAGAGCACGTGCCTCGTGCCCTTTCCGTCCGTGAAGTCCAGCACGCGGTGGATCTGGGGCGAAATCAAGCTGAGCAGCCGTCGAGCATCGTCTGGCACGACCTCCACCAGGTAGTCAATGGCGTCGACGGTGTTGTTCAACGTGGGGTCCTTGCGGTGCCCGTAGCCGGTCACCAGCTCCCAAGTCTGCGTGCAGAGCTCCCGGGCGCTGGTGTTTAAGCCGTGGCTAAGGGTGATGCCGCAGAGTTGCAGAGGCGTCTGAAGATGAACGCTGGTCTCCTGGCGGATCTCAGCATCGAGCAGGACGCGTTGGGATTGGATGAAGGCCGCTGCAGCTTCATCGCTCATCCTGGTCAGCAATCCTGCCGCGTACTGGGTGCGGAAGGACGCAGGGTCGAACCACTCGCCAGTAGCTGAGGCGACCATGGTGGCCTCAGTGAGTTCAACATCGTCGCGACCGGCAAGCAGGCAGCTCCCCAGCCGGATGTCGCAGGCAATGCGATGCAGTCCAGCCCGGAAATCCTCCGCTGCTGAGCTGGCATCGTGACCCTGCCTAAAGCGCCTGAACTGGATAGGCTTGAGCAGTTCGAACAGCTCATGAAAGTCCACGAACTCCCCGCGCCACCAGCGCTCAGCAACCTGAGCTGCAATTGCTGAGAGGGAATTCAAGAAGTAGCTGATGTTCCTCCTGTCCTCGTAGGTGGGCGCCCGCACGAACTCGAAGCCGGTTTGTCCTTCTGCCTTCATGCAAAGGCTCAGGTGCACGCCGCTGAAGAACCAATGATGAACGAGCGCACTCAGGTCGTCCTTGCGCTCGTAGTAGTCACCCTTGAGCCACTCAATGGGGATGGGCTCGTTCAGCGGTTTGGAGCTCCGTGTGCGGGCGGCCTCCAATGCGGCAACAAATGGGGTTCGCGCCAGTTTGTTGAAGTCGTCGCGGTCAAAGATGCTCACCCCGGCCGTTGCAGCCGCCCGGACGCAGACGTCGCTGAGAACACTCTTATCCGGATCGTCGGGCGGCAGCGGGGTGGCCGCGTCCATCAGGTCGTCCAGCACGCCCTCATCAACCAGCATCCGGGCTCTCGGCATCCACACGACAGGGGCGTTCTCGCGAACCAGCTTGGCAAACGCCTCTGAGGTCGCACCGATGACACCCAAGCGCGCGAACGCCTCGACCAAGAACTTGAAATCAGCAGTTCCTTCGTTTGACGAGTACCGCGTGGAAAAGCGGCTGAGACCTCTGAAACGCCGCAGTGCCTCGGAACCACAGGTCTTGGCCAGTACCGCATGTCCTCGCGCCTGCAAGGCCAAGCCAAGGGCTGCCACACGCAGGATGTCCGTCTCGTGCCGCGACGCCACAGCCTCTCGGACAACACAGTCGTCGGCTGTCAGCCTCAGCGTAAACGACACAAGCCGAGCCATGTCGTCGTCCTGCATCTGAAACTCGCTGCCACGGACCATCCGCGCCCTGAGATGGTCAAGGCGGTAGGCGTCGGCAAACGCATTGGTATCCAGCGCCGCGACCATGGCCTCCGACAACAAGGTGTCGAACAGCGACTCTGGATAGCCTTCCTCCAGGCGGAGCATGATCCAGTCGCGGGTCAACCCGGCAATGAGGTTCTTGGGGTCACCGAGCCTGGCCTGAACCGACCAGAGCCAGTTGACGCGCAAAGAAGGCGGTGCCGATGTTTCAAGCCAGCCCGCCACCGCCGGCATCAGTTCCTTGATGCGCTCGTCGTAGTCCGGTGTTGAGCGCACAAAGACGGCCAGGCTCTCGTGGAAGACCTTCAGGCCAGCCGCTGAGGAATGCAGTAGGTGCTCCACCTTCGCGACATCGGGCTGAGCAGTGCCAAGCTTCGCCGCAATCTCCAAGAACCCAGCCTTTGGCCAGAAGAAGGGGAACGCGCACACCAAGCGCAGCGTGTCCTTCAGACTGGGTGGCAGCTCTTCCCACAGGGACGCGTAGTAGAACTTAACCTCCTTGGTCATATCCCCTTGCAGCCGCTCGATATCCCAGCTGTCCAGGTCACCCCCGGCATGCTCAACCTCCGCGGTGGCGTAGATGACGTGCAGCGGGTGGCCGTTGGTCTTCTTGCGAAGCGCGGTCGCCGCCTCCTGCAGTTGGCGCTCCGACTGCCCCTCATCGTCGAATCGGGTCGACAGCCTGCCCTCGTCAACAGCCTTGCGCAGGTACGACAACACTGCGTTCTCGGACATCGCTGGCAACTCACGCCAACTGGCCTTCGGGGCTACCGCCAAGAGGTCCCTAGGAAGCTGGGCGTCGTCAACCGGCTGCGTGCCCACCAACAGAACCATGTTGTCCGGACACGGCAAGACCTGCGAGAACAAGTCGTCCAGCGGACGCTTGTCGGCGGCATTGATGCGCCAGACATGGTCCAAGCCGTCCAGAACCAGCACGAACGGCTTGCCCTTACCCTCGTAGTACGCCGCGCAAGCTTCGAGGAGCCCTCGCAAGTCACCGCCGAGTGCCTGAACCCCTGGATGAAACTGCTTGACCTGAGCCGCGATGGACTGCTCAACCACATAGCTGTGCACGCGGTCGCGCCCCCGCTCGGTCGTCGACAGGAAGTAGTGGTGACGGACCGTGGGAATGTCCAAGCTAGCAAGCTTGTCGCACAGCGCGCTCAAGTACGTGCTCTTCCCGCGGCCAGGCGGCCCCGTGAGCACGAATGCCTGTCCGGCACCGGCGGCGGTGTCGCGCACGAAGTCCCGGTGGAACGTTTCGTCTGGCACTTCATATCCGAGCGGCACGAAAAAGTCTTCAGGCAAGGGGGCCGCCGGCGCAGCTCGCAGGATTGTGTGCACCTGGTTCAAGGAGATCCACCCGTCAGGCGGCGGGGAATTCTTCCGAATCGCCCAGTTCAAAGCGACATTCTTGAGGTTCGCAATGCCCTCAGGCGTGCCGTGCCGGTGCAGTCGAGCATCGACCTCGTGCTCGAGCGATTCGAACCCCTTGTCGCTGTGAAGAACCTGCAGCTGACTGAAGAAGGCTTCGCACTTCTCCTGGTCGCCCAGCTCGGCGATTAACGCTGAGCGCCGCGGCTCGGGAACTTTGGCGAAGTCGATCTTCCCCCCGGACAAGCACGCCTCAACTTCCGCATCTGGCCGGCGATTCGTCCTCAGCGATAGGACGCCAACCCGAGCGGGGTCCAAAGCGGCGAACGCGTCAAACCACTTCCGAAGCATGGACCTCGACCGCGCAGTCGTGCCTGCCTTCTCAAGCATCCACTCCCAGCTCAGCGCGTGCGCACCCGGGTTCGGTGTGTACTTGACCTGCTCCAGATCGATGAGGTCATCTGCGCGCTCGGCGACGATGTCGTCCAGTCCCTTCGGCGCAACGGCCTCGTCGTCACACTCAAACTTCACACGGGTGAAGCGTGTCGGCGCATCTAGCCAATCGCAAAGAAGCCTCAGTCCCTGCCGATTCTGATAGATGTAGCCGGCGGCGGTTATCGCAGTGTTCTTAATCTCTTCAGACATGGAATGGGATGGCCGGCAAAGGTATTGACCGAGCAAACGGCCTTGTGACGCCGCTTGCGGAACACTAGTTCTTGCACACGCACCTATCAGCTTACATTGGCGGCGCCGGAGCCTCGCAGTAGTGGCAGAAACTGCTCAAGGAACAGGGCACGTCAAAAGATCATAGCAACTCCCTTGCAAGGAGGCTTGTTGCTGCGCTGAAGGATGTGCTTGGAATTCGGAGTTCCTAAGGCGGCTCGACGACAGCCCGCAGTAAAGCAGGGAGTCGCGTCAGCTGTGGTCGGAGGTCGGGTATTAATGTGAGCCGTCGCTCGGTTCGACCACGGCGATTGGCTGGAATCGACCCATCTGGGTCATTGCACTACCAAGTCCTCAATGGCCGAAATCGACCGGGATGCCGTCACTCGGCGGTGACAATCTGCAGTGCCAAATAGCCCGATGGCCGAGTGCACCAACGTGCCAGCAGGACTCACCGAGCACGACCGATACCCAAAGTGCGTATCGGATTTCAAATCAGCTTATATCTGATGTGAATTTTGCGATGCCTCGCGCAGCGCACCTTTGTTTAGACTCGCCCAAAATCAATCAACGCGGCGCTTCGGTAGCCGTGCTTACGGGAAGGGTCGAAACGTGCGATTTCATATTTTGGGAAAGGTCTACGCCTGCGCGCGTAAGCGATATTTGTCCTCGGGTCAATGCACCATCCCCCCGGCAAAGGGCATGAAGCAGATTCTGCTAAGTATTGCGCTGATCATCCTGTTGGCTCACGCAGCGCCATCAAAGTCGCAAAGCGCTAGCAATCTGACCTGCGCGGACGTGCCGAAAGGCAAGATCATCCGTGCGTTATACACAAAAGAAGGACAGCCATCGGTGCTCGCGTATTACGCGGGGGGATATATTAGTCCAGTTGGAGCCTCTCCCGTAAGTCCTCCGCCGGGTACGGTACCGTCGAACTATGCCTATGCAGATGTCATTCAGTACTGCAAGGACAAAGACGGATATAACTACCATGTTGGCATATACACGCCAGAGTCCCCATGGAGGATTTCCGCGACCGGGAATACCTCAAATTTTCCTGGGACATCTATTCCCGTTAATTCGCTTAGGGAACAAAGCTGCACGGTTGGAAATCCATGTTCTGTTGGATCTGGATTAAAGCAACAAACCGAGACGGACTACATTGGGACTGGCCCTCAGCCGCTCACCCTCTCGCGGGTGTATCGGTCCAGCACTCTCGTGGCGTCCGGTGATGGCTTTGGAATGCTTTGGATGCACCAGTGGCAACGCCGCCTTGACCTATCTCGGTACTACAGTACGACGCCGAGATTGGCCGCGCTGCGCGCTGACGGGACCTCAACGACCTTTACGGTCAGCAACGGCGTCTGGACCGTGACGGACGGCAAGGGCGACCAGGTCGTGGCCGTGTCGGACGCGGGCGGTACTGGCCAGGGCTTTCGGCTCAACGACCGTAGCAATGACCGCACGGAAGATTACGACGCGAACGGCAAGCTTCTCCTGGTCAGGGGGCGCAACGGCTGGACCACCGCGCTCAAATACAGCGACACCGGTACCGCGGCATCAGTGGCGCCCTATGCAAACCTCTTGATCGAGGTCCGCAACCAGTTCGGCCAGACGATCCGATTTACCTATGACGCGCTGGGCCGGATCAACGCGGCGACCATGCCAGACGGATCGATCGTTCAGTATGGATACGATGCCAATGGGATGTTGAATGCCGTGATCTATCATGACGGCACGCAGCGCAAGTACCACTATGAGAACACTCAGTACCGCTGGCTCCTAACCGGCATCACTGACGAGAAGGGCGTCCGCTTCGCGACCTACGCCTATGATTCGCTCGGCCGTGCCATCAGCACTGAGCATGCTGGCGGCGTCGACAAGTTCCAACTGAGTTTCCTCGGCAACGGCCAGACGTCGGTGACCACCGCGGACGGCAGCAGCCGCACCTTCACCTCGGAACTGCAGGGCAACTTGCTGCGCGCGACCGGCGCCTCGGCGTCCTGTCCCGCATGCGGGGACATCGCCAAGGCAGTGACCTACGACGCGGCGGGGAATGTCGCGAGCAAGGTGGATTTTGCGGACAAGGAGACGCGCTACAGCTACGACGTATTCGGCCGCGAAACCCAGCGCATCGAGGGCTACGGCACCGCCGATGCGAAGACCACGACCACCGAGTGGCATCCGACGTGGAACTTTCCGGCACGCGTCACAAGGCCCGGACAGATCAACAATTTCACCTATGGCAATGCAGGTCAGTTGCTTTCCTATGCCTGGCACACATCTGATGATGCCAGTGGCAGCAAGGGATTCCAAGCTGTTCCAACGGGCGCAGAGAGCAGCACCACCTGGACGTACAACAGTCAGGGATTGGTAGAGAAGGCGACCGACATTCTCAATGGCGTGGCCATGGGTGATTGGACCTTCAGCTATGACAATGCTGGGCAGTTGCTTTCGCTGGCGAACGACTATGGCCGCGTTGGCAACGTTGTTTCACGTGATGCTGGCGGGCGCATCACGGAGGCCGTGAACACTGACGGACAGCATCTGCTCATGCAGTACGATGCGATGGGCCGCCTCACGTCCAGAGACGTGGACGGTGTCGTCACGACCTACACATACAACGAGATTGGACTGCTGACGGCTGTCCAAGGCGCGACTAACGTCATGTTCGAGTATGACGCGGCCCATCGGCTCATTGCATACCTGCTGCCGGAAGGGCAGACGATGCAGGTGAGCGACATCTCCAATCCATTTGTGATTGCTTCAAGCATGTCTTCGAACAGTACCAAAGCGGCACCGCAGGAAAGCCTGTGGGTGCGCGTGTGGTCCACGATCAAGCGCTGGCTTGGATTCTTGGTCGGCGATGCCAATGCTCAAGCAGGGTGGCAACGAACGCCTGTTTCCCCGATCGGACCATCCCAAAGTCGCGGCTTCCCTTCAAGCTCGATCGACGCCGATATACTGGAACAAGGAACTGGTTCGCGGCAGTGGCCTGATCCCGGCGTCATCTTGGCGACCTGGACAACACAGGTCATTGAGAAGGGAATTCAGGCGGCCAAGGAAGCTGTCTGCGGAAACGACGAACCATGTCCACCCTGTAAAACGATGACAGGAAAGATTGTTCCGGAGCGAACCATTGGTCATCGCCCACTGGACACTCCTCCACCAGGCAAGGTTCAACATGGAATCGATGGACCGCACTACAACATTTACGAAGCTCGTCAGGCTCCCAGAGGCACGCCTCGTCCGTGCAAGTGTTGGTGGAAGCGGATAGGCGCGGTTAGGCCTGCTGAATTACCTGCAGGTGCAATGCCAATTGAGCCTTTCTTGGACTGAGAATAAGGGGAATTTAATGAGGTACTTTGATGGGCAGGACGTTCTGGTTGGCGACATCGTCGGCATGGGAGAGGACGAGGGAGGCGTCGTTGTATGCGATATCGGATCTGGCATCTATACGCTGGAACATCCGGAAGCTCAGTGGGGACATCTCAAAAAGGGCGTGATGATCGATTTTCCCCGCTACGGCTTGATCCACTATGAAGACCAACTGGACGAGGACATTCACCTCGTCGCGCGAGGGCAGAACTGAAGACGGCAACTAGTTGGCCGGCATTGGGGACGCGCTGTTGGCCGAGCAACCTTTCCAGCATTTGACCTTTGCGGCAGCTTGGCGTGCCCATGTGGCGACGCGCGCGAAAACGTGTACGACGAACACGCATCCCTAACCAATGACTGTTCGCCCAAGTTCAGCGGCAGTTCATGTCTGTACAGCAGACGCTCGCCGGCCAAACGGCAATGTCCGAGTCTGGCCGGGATGCGCCCCGATCGCCAGCCAGGAACCCATCAGACTTCGGTTTGCTCCGCCATTTCGCGCGCGTCGTCTACCTCGATGCCAAGGATCTCGAACTGCACCGGCCGCTGTGTTCTCTGCTGAATCACCACCGCAAATGGCGCCGGCGATGCGCGCCAGCAGCGCATCGCCAGATAGTGGTATGATTCAAGTTCGATCGCGACAGTCGACACCGTTCGACGTCACATGCGCCGGCCAATAGAAAAGCACCAGCGGCCTGTCGGGTGTACACCCGATTCGTATAGGGCGACAGTCGCCCACAACCATCCGACCGGCGGTACGCCCGCTCCGCAACTCTCGCGCATGTACTAGGCGCACAGCTTGCGCAAGCACGGTCCATCTCACGCCAGTTCCTCCGCTGCGCTGATGCGCAGACCGTGACACTGACTTCTGCAACGACGAGCGATTACCAGGCAAGCGCGCACAGCCCATACGGGTGGGTGTTGGAGGCTGCCTTGGGATCACACGCGCTTCCGATTAGGAAAATATTTGAAACACGACATCACTTCGTTCACCGTATCCGTGTACCCCATCCAACAAGAGCCGGACGTATGGTTTGCAAACTACATGATCTCCGAGTACAGGGACGGTGCAGAATGCATCGTTGCCAACGTCTCAATGCGCCACGCCACGCACCACTCCGAGACCAAGGCCAAGCAAGCCGCCCACCGCGCGGGTGAAATCGTCGCCACACGCATGCGCCTGCAACAGGCTGCGCAGCGGCGGGCGGGCGACGCAGCCTGCCGCGTAAAGGGCCCTGCCGCAGACACGAACTCCCGTGGCTAAAGAAGAACTTGTGGAATTCGGGGGCCGAATGTCCGAAGTCCTTCCGGACAATCGCTTCCGAGTGATCCTCGAAAACGGCTTCGAGGTCTGGGCTTACTCGTCGGGGCGGCTTAAGAAGAATCGCATTCGCGTCCTCACTGGTGACCGCGTCACGCTTGAAATGTCGCCATACGACCTTACGAAGGGTCGGATCAACTATTGTCACAAAGCCTGAAGGGCAAGAGGCCAGCGGGCATGTCGCTCTGCGCAAACTGTCTCACATTGACGTGTGATACGCCCGGAGCGCCTGGTCATGTTGACCTGGGCATTGTGGATACCCAGCGGCGTAGGATCCCTCGATCCGTTACCGTCACCATTAGTACGTTCCGCTGTTCGCGCTGCGGCGCGATCTGGCGTTATCGCGAAGCGAAAGACAATGATCAACAAGGCTGGTCGCTCTTGAAAGGGGCATCGGCAAGCGAAGGCCGCTGACTGCGCCGGACAGGCGGTTTGTAAGCTGACACTCGTCCCTCTTCTCGGCCGACCCGGATACTTCAAGGTCGGGTCGTGGCCTAGTCGCCCAGCTACTGGATCTCCGGACAAGCTTTCTTCAGTTGAGCCGCTACCCGTCGCCGGTAATGTCTTCCTTGATTTCGATCCTGACAACTCCTGTTTTGCGGTGAAGTCCTCATGCGACCGATGGACGACCGCTTTGCGCAGGCGTATGCCACTGGCCGCTACTGGCTGCGGATTCAACCGGTCAACGCAACAGCTTGATGGAATCGTTCTGCCGGCGTATCGAAGTTTAGTGTTTTGCGTGGGCGTTCATTGAGCCGCCTGGCTATGGCGTTTAGCTTGGCTTGCGAGTACACCGAGAGATCGGTGCCTTTCGGTAGGTACTGTCTCAACAGGCCATTCGTGTTCTCGTTGGAGCCGCGTTGCCACGGATGCTGAGGATCGCAGAAGTAGACCTGGATGTCAGTGGCCACGGTGAAACGCTTGTGGCCAGCCATCTCCGTGCCACGATCCCAAGTCAGCGACTTGTATAGTTCCTGTGGCAGCTTGCCTGCGTGCTTGATCAAAGCGTTGACTACAGCCTCAGAGTCCTTGCTGGCAATCTTTACCAGCATCACGAACCGGGTCTGGCGTTCGACCAGTGTTGCAATCTGGCTGTTGGCGGTGACCAATCGTTGCGAGGATTCCGAGCCAATGGCATAGGCGGCGGCGCCGGGGCCGCCTATGCTTGGGAGACCCCGGCGCCCGCTCACCTTTCTCCAGCCCTTGGTGCCGGGCGTCTTTTTCGGCTTCGCAGGCCGCCGCGCGAGCCTGCCTTCACTGCCCACGGAGTATCGACACGGCGGGGCGGTAGGCAACAGCGATGGTGCCGTCTTTGGGCAGCGACAAAGTGCCATCGCTCGTTGATCGAGGCAAGAATGAGGCGCTTGACCGTTTGAGAAACGTGTAGAAAAGCGCCGCCTGATTAACGTATGTGATGTTATCCATTTCGCCAAAACGACACGCGCATGGTCTACTTGGGGCACGTTCTTCGAACTAGTGCATGCCCGCCTTGAGCGGGCCCACTGATGCGGGTTTTCTTCTGCACGTATAGCTCGCATTCCGGGCACCGCTGGCCCGAGCCACAGAAACGGCGTTCGACACGCTGATGCGCAAAATGCAAGCGTAAACGCATGGATTTGAGGCAATTCTCCCGCCATCTACCCAAATTCTTGGCATGCCGGGAGCCGTGACTTCTCGCGGAGCGCCTACGTTCGTCACTTCTCGCCGTCACTTGGCTTCCGAAAGTCGTCGGACGTAAATTTGCCTGATATCCCATGACGACATCCTCGCCGGCCGGGGATGGGCTATGGGGCAATGCCGCAAGTTGCCCTGCGCTTCGCAGGGCAATGATGGCGACGGACGAGCGTGGGCGTGTCCTTCTGACCGCCGCAGCGGAGTCAGCCGCTGGCCTGTGCCGTGGCCACGGGTGCCAATGGCGCTATGACTGTCGGAGTACCACAGCACTCCCCTGGAAGCTTGCACTTCAGCCGACGGGGCCTGGAATGCGCCTATCAGTAGTATCTGACAACGCGACACGAAAATGGTACGCGCACTACGCCGTCACCTGTTCATCTCGTCCGTGGTCGAGCCGGGATATGGCCTACAACGATTTCAGAGCCTACGCCCAGTTGAAGCATGCAGGCCTCACGCGACCACCCATCGCTGCATGAGCGATTCCTCTGAGGGCCCGTTCACGCCGATGTGGTCCGCATGGGCGGCGCCAGGGAGGCTGCTGGCTCAGGTCGAGTGCACCTCAGGCGAGTGGACCGCGCAATAGGTCGATGGTCAACTGACCCCGTTGTACCCCGGCGCGTTCGGCCGCTTCACGCGAACCGTAGGGACTGACATGATGCAGTAGTCCCGAGAGACGTGTGTCGCCTGACCCGGCGTGGATACTGACTTCATAGCCCCAAGGGCGGCCGATGGCGGTCGCCTCAGTGCCCTCGATAAAAAAAACGCGCACGCGCATCACGAGACCGCGATAGGTCTGCATGGTCGTATTGATTGCATCGTTCACTTGCCTCTCCGGAAATTTTGGCCGAAGCGGCGGCTGGCCGGCGGCGCCGGAGGTGGCGAGGCAACTTCAGCCTGCGCCCGAAAGAAAGGCAGGGATGTCAGCCGTTGTCCTATACCACGCGTGTTTATTTGCGCGGGACCTGCATGCGCAAATAAAAGCCGGCGCCGACGGAGAATCGGCGTAGAGTGGGTACCCTACCCAACGGGAGCGTGTCATGGACAATTATCCAGCAGCAAACAGCAAGGGTTTTGACCTGTACCCGCTCGTCTACAAGTACGATCCGCCGCGCGAATGGCATGAGCGACGTCCGGACCGCAGCTACAGCGCCTCGGTCGTGATTTGCCGCGAGGGGATAGCGCCGTCGGCGCAGAGCGGGCGCGTGTTCCAGGTACCGGACGCGCAGTGGGCAGACCTCGGGTCGGCCAAGCGCGCCGCCGTTCAGTACGGGGAAGACATCATCGAAGGGCGGATCACGGGCGGGTCCATCGTCGGCCTGTGAGACGGACTGCTGCGCGTGCAATGCGCTATCGTGTCGATGCATGTGTCAAAGCGCGTGTCGGCTCGGCACTTTCAGCATCATGTACGACAATTGATTTCCGTAGCAACAAAAAACCCCACCTCTCTTCTTGGCGGGGTTTCTCAGGCTTTGAGATGTAGATCAGATTGGTTCAATCTTCGTTGCAGCAGGGCCCTTTTGGCCAACACCGGCGACGTAACGAACCTTTTGGCCCTCCTGGAGCGATTTGAAGCCGTTGCCTTGCACTTCCGAGAAGTGTGCGAACAAATCGTCTCCACCTGCGTCAGGCGTAATGAAGCCAAAACCCTTTGAATCGTTGAACCACTTTACAGTACCGGTTTCCATGTACGGACTCCTTAAAGTTCTCACCGAGCCAGAAATGCTGGCGAGGCATGACGATCAAGGAGAAAACTGGAGAGAAAGTGGCGTTGCCGGGGCGAGCACCTAACGCTTCGAGATTACGCTTGAAGATCCTGCACTATCTCTTGTACAGGCATACCTCGTGATCGTCAATGAGTATCGTACGGCAACTGTTATATGTACTCGTTGAACGTCATGGCTGCCTGATGTCTGCAGCACATCCCACTTTCCTGAGTGAGTTCGACGCCCACAGGGCGGCGTACGAGCGCTTAATGGCCTGGTCCCTCCGATCGTAGTGCGCTCAATACGTGTCAAAGTCCATCAGCAATCGCTGTCGCCCCAGTCGTCGTTGATTTGTTCGCTGTCGCTGACGGTAACTTGCTTGCCGGCATTGCGACAAGTAACCCCTTGCGTGCGATGGCGCATCTTTACGATCTTTGGGTTAAGCCAGTCCATGAATAACGTCGACAGCGAAGTTGCCATAGTACAAGGCTGCCTGCTCCGCTGCCGTACAGGTGTAGTAGTCGTCTTCGTCAAAGGATTCACCAAACATCCGATCATCCCTTTCCGCCGTATATCGGATGGCCATCATGTAGCTCCATTTCGGTTCTGGAGCGCTTGCTCGGAAGGGCACGCAAGAGGCCTGGAATGTCAAAGTATGTATGAACATGCCTCGATACGCATGGCAATGCCAATGGATTCGTTCGTGCATAGTGGACGCTGATTGTCATCGCATATCTTGGGTCAATATTTTTACCCCAACCGCACAGACCATTACCAGCAAGGATGTGGAATAGCTGATAGCACCAAGCCAAAAAAACCTCCTGCCTGGTGCACCGCTTCGTCGTTGGTGCCATTCAAAGAAGTGCGAGAGGACAAGCAAAGTAAAGCTGCAGGAGTAAATTGCTACCACACCTTCTCCCCAGAGATTGAACGGCAGACCCGCTGCAGTAGGCTAGTCAGCCATGCTGGCGCAGGAACGAAATAGGCAGCAGCTAGGATTGGATCGTCGGCAAGTGAATTTCCACAACTCGCATTCGATACGCAGGTATGGAACTCGCATGCGACCAGGGGTGCTTGTCTCCCCGCTGTCTTACAGCAATCTGTGCCTCGCAAAGTGTGGCGCGGCGAGAAGATCAAGGAGACTGCGTTGAAGAGGAGCGGCGTAGAAGATTTTGACGGACGATTCCAAGTGTCGTGGCCACTTGAAGGTCCTGCTTTGTTGGTTATATGGGACGACGCAGCGACAGTCAATGAGACTCTTTCTGTCTTTCTGCTGCGGACTGGTCGGTCGTCTTTGATCGACGAGCCCAATCGAAGGCATCAACGCTTTCATGTGTCTGCTCGGTGATCTCGAGCTGCACCGATCGATGGGTCTTTTGCTGCGTTACTATTGCGCGCGCAGTCACGTGGCCGCCGTGGCAAATGTCCTGGACCAGCAGCCGAGTCAGATCGCAAGCTCGAAGTTTGCTATCGATTGCTAGGTTGAACAGCGCCAGCTCTCGCGCGTTCGAGGACATCTGTAGCCTTGTTCGAACGGCCCAGATTTCCTTGAGCTTCAATGGCGGCTTCTGACCCGTGATTTTTCCCTTGTTCCAAGGTGTGCGAGGTGCGGCAGGAGAGCTTTGGGTGTCCATGACGATGTCCTTTCAGACGAAGGGAGTTCTAGTTTGTGCCTTCTTCAACGGTCGTCGTCCGACCTATCGGAGAAAATTCAGGGAGCGGTAGCAAGAGGCTTGGGCAGATGTGTGCTTTCCGCCGTAGGGCGGTGAGAGACGTGGCACCGGAGGTCCTGGTGGTTACAGCGGCATCGGAAAATTGGGTCGCGCGCGCACCTGTTTCAACCACGGGCAACAAGGCTGCGATCGCTCGCGCCCGCGCTTGGGCGTTTGGGTGGGAGGCGGAATATCTCAGTCGCAATGCCTGCGACAGGACTCTCACGCCTGGATCATGAGTGGGACGGATAGTTCCCTATGCCGAAGACTAAGCGCGTATGCTAAGGCTGCCAACCGGCAAGCAATGCAACAGGAGTTCCTATGGCAAAAAGCCAACTACGCGGTAACCGTGAAGCGAAAAAGCCAAAGCAACCCAAGAAACCTTCCATACCGGCAACCCCATTCAGCACGGCTCAGTCGCGGGTTCGGGGCGACGGTCTTGCCAAGAAGAAGTCGTAAGCCAGGAAAGTCCCCGGCAAGGTGCGACATCACCGCAGGTCGATATATCTTCATTCAACGAATGCCGACCGATGAGGGACTCGCACCATGATCAATCCTGACACAGGCTCGATAATCCGAGGCCTGCCATTTACCGCCGAGCAGGGCTCGGAGGTTCGCTACTATTAGAGCAGAAGAACGAGGCTTGGCAAGCCATTGGATACCCCGGAACTACGTGGGATGCTCGAAGACATGTTGCTGCCTCCGAAGTCCGAGGACGGTGGCAGGGAAGATGTTCTTCTGGGGCTGTCGGCTGCCGCAGAACGTGCGGCATCGTTCGTCGACGATGCCATGGAGCCGATTGCGTCATACGAGGATTGGAGTGCCGCCATGTAAATTGAGAGGATGAAGGGTGAAGCGCGCTAATGCCGGTTACCAGGTGGAGATGGCGCTTGTCGTTGCGAGCGGCAGGTCGATCCCGGCAGCCGGGTCAGATATAGGTTGGATCGCGATAAAGGGCCGCTTCGATTCGACCTTGCCGAATATGGCGGCAAACGGAATGTCGGCAGCATCCCGTCCGGTGCCAATGCGCAGCAGGCCAGTGGGAATGGACACCCCCGAAGGATCGAGGAGGTACCACCCGCCTGAAAGGAACACCTCGACCACCGCGTGAAAGTCCGGCGCGCCCAACGCAGGATCGGCGCCATAGTCCACGCTGCTGGACATACGGGCCGGAATACTCAGTGCCCGGCAGATTGCGATCATCAGGTGGGAAAAGTCCCGGCATACGCCGGTGCGCTCGACAATCGTATCGATCGCCGAGGTCCGCTCATTGGTGGATCGCGAAAGAAAGCGCACATGGTTGCGCACCCACTCCCGAATCGCATACACGCGCGAATAACCCGGGCGCATGCGGCCAAACTCGCGCATGGCGAACTCCATCATGCGGTCGGATTCGCAATACCGGCTCGGCGCCAGGTACGAGAGTACATCGAAGGGGAGTTTGGCGACGGGTACCTCCGCTAGCGACATGCCGTCGTCCAGACGGTGATCGATGTCTACCACAGTTTCATAATGGATGGCCAGCGGGCCCTTGTTCGCACGTAGCCTGAGCAGGCGGTTGCAGAGCGGATCCGTGTAGCGAGCGGCGTCAACCGGTGGCGTGAGCGCCAGACGCTCGGAGACAACGGTCTGTCTTGCGGTCTTTGCAGCTTCGATAATCAACAGAAAGTCTCCTGTGGGATCCAGGATCTCATAAGACAAGTTCACTGAGTACCGAAGGCGGTTCATTTCTGACCTTGTGCGACATGGAGGTGGAGACGATGTCGGCCGCTTAGAACGGCTCTGACCCATCCAATTTAGTGTAGCGCCAGAAGTGAGCGAGCGATCTGTGGCAGCGGGCACCGCAGAGGTGCGTGGTGTACCGCCTGCCTGACCAATTTGTAAGCGGGTTAGGACGGGGTGCATCGCACCCCTATACTGCTAGGTGAAGTGTTTCAGAAGCTAAGTGCTTCTGGTCCGCCTATCTTCGTTTCCGGGCCTTCCCCCTCGATGACGTCTTAGGACTGGTGACTCCTGAAGTCACTCATGGGGATCCCTGGAAAATTCATGCAAGATGCCAAGCGGCGACCGCCGTTCGCTCAGCCCCCTAGTAGCAAAGCAAGCCAGTCTTTCTCCAGGATCGATGGAGTCGATGTCTGGCGTGGAGGACTCTTGTCCGCAAGACCAATCGCAAAGCTGGTCTCTGCAATCGTTGCTGCTCTTCCACGTTTCAGGCGGGCGGAGCCGTCCTCTCATCGTGATGAAGATGCCGTAACAATTCTGAGCAATGCGATATTGGTGGAAATGATTACCTGCTGGCAATGGGAGCTCGGTGCCCACGGCGGCCGGGCTGGCATAGCGACGGCAGTGTTGAAAAATGGTCCATGCGCACGTTGCTGTATTTCAGTCTGAGAGATACTGCCGCGGCACGACTGGCACAAGCGTGATCGCGCGATTTGGCCGGCGCCCGGCACTCGTCGCAGGGCCGTGGTGTCCAGCGCTACAATCAACCCGTCGACGGATTGCCGACGATGGACGTCAGTCAGACAACGTACCTCGAAGAGGTTGCGATCACTGGAATTTTCGTCGGCGTGCTTGCCGCCGCCGGCGCCACGGCTGGTGCGTATGTTGGTGCCGTCATGCTTGACGCGGTGATCGGATGGTGGCTCTGCGGATTGCTCGGCGGCAAGATCGGTCGCCTTGCACTGTGGCGTTCGAATCCCTAGGTGCCGATGGTGGATCCTACTGCTCCGGACTCACATCAGCTTCAATCCCTACTGGTCGTGTATTACTTCGAAAAAATCAATGGAAGGTTGAAGATGGCTATGGATCGCGTGACGGAGTACCGTGGTTTCGATATCCATGTTGATCTCAATCTGGCATCCAGGGACATGTTCGACGTCTGGTTCCAGGTTGAGGGGCCCATGAGTCCGCCAGGCGTTGCAGCGATTGGCAAGCGAATCAAAGTCTTTGGTGGGCCATACTCCAGGCGTTGGGCTTACCTGGTGGCGGAGCTGGGAGGACGGGCCGCGGTGGACGTTATTCTTGGGCCGGATGAATGAGCGGAGGTCAGATATGCAAAGACGCGCCACGATTGGTGAATATGAAGTGTTGATCGAAGCGGGGCAACACCACGGTCCCACTCAGTTGGCCGGAACGGTTGGCTACGTCGTACGCTACTCGCTTGCTTGTACGGATTGCGTGCCCGTCAGAGGCGATCTTCACAGCGTACATTCTTTCGATCTCATCGACGGCGCCAACTACTTTCGTAGCGTCGATGCGGCGCTTGACTATGGAGAGGCAAAGGCTCGCGATGATGTTGCTACATTGTCGTGAAAAGTAAATCGGACACATTCCGGCATATCAGCGTATGCTCGGTCCTCGTCGCAATAGAGCTCTAGTGCGATGGAGCGTTGTGACAGCGAAGAAAGCGGCAGCATCAAGGGGAGTACATGCATCAACTATCGTCACAAGCTTTCAGGGAATGCGGCGTTTCCGCGTTCCCTGAAACAGCGATCATTGTTGACGCCATCTTGGAATAGGCCATCTTCGTCGAGGTCCGGGCGAGAATATAGTTTTGGATCCCCATAACATTCCAATCCGCGAAGCAAGAAACAATGCACGGCGTAAGCCAATAAGGTCCGAGGTGCAAATGCAGCGAGACAAATCTTTGTTGGATAGAATCCTCTTGGCGCTGCGGGCCGAGATCCAGGCATCGATGACCGATCTTCAGCTTGGCAAAGCTATTGGCAATGTCGATCCTTCCAGACTGGCCCATCATCTCCTGCTCCTGCAGGACCATGGACTGGTGGAAAAAACCCCAAATATGGCGTGGCGCCTGACGTGGAGCGGCCACGATCGAGCAGACGCCAGTCTGGCATCCTAGCCTGCTAGCGCCAGGCAGCTGACACGTTCGAGAATGCCGACATTACTAGTGTTCTCTCCCGCGATTGGCCCTCAATGATCTTCTCGCGTGTCCTGAGGCGCCCGCGCCGCGAGACTGATGCCGCTCCAATGGTATTCCCCCCATTTCTAGCGGTCGCTGGAAGTAGAGGCTAGGCCATGATGGCCGATCGTTGTTTCGGGGTAATGCCACCGAGCGCCATATTGGGGCGTTCGTGATTGTAAGACCATAGCCATTTTGTCGCGTAGTCCTGGACTTCGGCGACGGTCTCGAACAGGTAATGCGCCAGCCAGTCATACCGCACAGTCCGGTTGTACCGCTCGATATAGGCGTTCTGTTGAGGCTTGCCTGGCTGGATGAACTGCAACCTGATTCCCCGCTTGCGGGCCCAGTTCTTCAATGCTTCGCTGACATACTCCGGGCCGTTGTCACACCGAATCGCCTGCGGCGGCCCTCGCCACTCGATGACCTGATCCAGAGCGCGGATCACTCGCGGTGATGGCAGCGAGAAGTCCACGTCGATGCACAGGCCTTCCCGGTTGAAGTCGTCGATGACATTGAACAGCCGAATGCTGCGGCCGTCGGCCAACTGGTCGTGCATGAAGTCCATCGACCAGCTTTCATTCAACGTCAATGGCACCGCCAACGGTTCGGGCTGCTCACGCACCAGCCGCTTGCGGGGCTTGATGCGCAGGTTCAACTCCAACTGCCGGTAGATACGATAGACGCGTTTGTGATTCCAGCCAAAGCCTTTGACGTTGCGCAGGTACAGGAAGCACAGACCGAACCCCCAGTTGCGCTGGTTGTGGGTCAGCTTGACCAGCCAATCGGCGATGACGTCATTCTCCGTCGAGCTCTTGGCCTGATACCGATAGCACGTCTCGCTCACGCCAAAGGCAGCGCAGGCCGTCTTGACCGTCAGGGCGCGTTCTCGCACGGCACGCATGGCCATCTCACGTCGGTGAGATGGCCTTACCACTTTTTTTCGATGGCTTCCTTCAGGACATCGGCCTTCAGGCGTTCCTCGGCATACATCTTCTTGAGGCGGGCGTTCTCGGCTTCCAATTCCTTCATCCGTGTCATCAGCGCCGCATCCATGCCGCCATATTTGGCCCGCCATTTGTAAAAGCTAGCGTTGCTCATGCCGTGCTCCCGGCATAGCTCCGGAACCGGTGTGCCGGCTTCGGCCTGCTTCAAGATGGCGATGATCTGGCTGTCCGTGAATCGGGAGGTCTTCATGCAAATTTCCTAAGGTACCGCTGATAGAAAATTCTACTTCCCGCGACGCTTACTTTACGGGGGGAATACC
>NZ_JBYOJV010000023.1:0-90212 GCF_057798835.1 Cupriavidus sp. 291-E7 | reverse complement strand
CGTCGACCAGCGTGCGGGCGTCCACCACCTTGTCGCGGTACGCTTCGAAGATGCGGCGCAGCGCCTGCTCCATTGTCACCTCGGGCTTCCAGCCCAGCTCCTCGACCGTGTTGTCGATCTTCGGCACGCGGTGCTGCACGTCCTGGTAGCCCTTGCCGTAGAACTCGCCCGACGACGTCTCCACGATCTTCGTCTTGCGCGCTTCCTCGGCGTACTCGGGGTAGTCGGCCGCCATCTTCAGCATCATCTCGGCCAGCTCGCGCACCGAGTGAATGTTCTTCGGGTTGCCGATGTTGAAGATCTTGCCGCTGGCCACGCCATTCTTGTTCTCGATGATGTGCATCAGCGCCGAGATGCCGTCCGAGATATCGGCAAAGGCACGCTTCTGCGCGCCACCGTCCACGAGCTTGATCGGCTCGCCGCGCACGATATGGCCCAGGAACTGCGTCACCACGCGCGACGAACCTTCCTTCGATTCGAAGATCGAGTCCAGCCCCGCACCGATCCAGTTGAACGGACGGAACAGCGTGTAGTTCAGACCCTCTTCCATGCCGTAGGCGTGGATCACACGGTCCATCAGCTGCTTGGAGCAGGCGTAGATCCAGCGCGGCTTGTTGATCGGGCCGTAGATCAGCGGCGAGGCTTCCGGATCGAATTCCTCATCGGCGCACATGCCGTAGACCTCGGAGGTCGACGGGAACACCAGATGCTTGCCGTACTTCACCGCGCCGCGCACGATGGGCAGGTTGGCTTCGAAGTCGAGTTCGAACACGCGCAGCGGGTGACGCACGTAAGTAGCCGGCGTGGCGATGGCCACCAGCGGCAGGATCACGTCGCACTTGCGGATGTTGTACTCGATCCACTCCTTGTTGATGGTGATGTCACCCTCGGAGAAGTGCATGCGCGGATGGTTCACCAGGTCGCCCAGGCGATCCGACGACATATCCATGCCGTAGACCTCCCACTGCGTGGTTTCCAGGATGCGGCGCGTCAGGTGGTGGCCGATAAAGCCGTTGACGCCAAGAATCAGGACTCGCTTCTGCTGCATGGGAAATGAAGACTCAAAAAGTAAAAAGGGCCGCGCTGTGTCGGCCAAAACGGGTAGTTCAGTTCAGGGACGCAGCCGCCAGGATGTCGGGCCGGTCGGAGGAACGTTGCTGACGACCATGCGGCGCCAGTCTCGCGCCACCACATAAAGCGGCAGGGTCGGCGTCAATTCCAGATACGTCTCCGGCGACATCACGGCCATCGCCGGCTCACCGTTCTTCCAGATTTTCTCGAACTGCGCCATGCTCGGCACCCATCGATCCGGTTCCACGGTGGTACCGAACGTCAGCTCGTCGGCCGCTTCCACCATCGTCAGCGGATGGTGCAGATAGAACGGCAGCGTATGGTCGAGCGTGCGCACGCCGTAGAGTTTCATCGTCGGCGTCAGATGCGGTTGAATCTGCTCGACCAGGTCGGCGCCCGACGCGGGTCGCCCGACGGTTTCATGTCCGAGCAGCGCCACGGTAAAGCCCAGATACGCGCCCAGCGCGTACACCGCCACACTTGGCAGCACGCCCCGGCGCAGCAGTAGCCGCGCACCGGCGATGCCCAGCAGCATCAGTGCGAATGCCACCGCCACCCAGATGGCATAGGCGCGCCAGAAGACGTTAGGCGTGTGATTGGCGTTCAGCGTGGCCACGACCGGGCTGGCCAGCAACGCACATGCCACCAGTAGCGCCATGCCGGTCAACTGCTTGCCCCATGCCCGTGCGTCGAGCCGGTCCAGCGCCACGCCAGCCAGGATGCCCAGCGCGGGAATCACCGGCACGATATAGCCAGGAAGCTTGGAACGCGAAAGACTGAAGAACACGAAGATCGCAATGGCCCAGACACCCGCCATCAGCGCGGGCCGGAACTTCGTCGTTGCATCACTTTGCGGTGCAGGCGCGCGCATCGCCGACCAGAGCCGCGGAAACAGTCCCACCCACGGCAGGAATCCGCCCAGCACCAGCGGGACGAAATAGACGATCGGGCCGCCACGCGCGTGGATGTTCGACGTGTAGCGCTGCCAATGCTCGTGGATGAAGAAGAAGTTCAGAAACTCGGGATTGCGCGCCGATACCACGTAGAACCAGGGCACGGCGATAGCCGCCATCACCAGCACGCCCAGCACCAGGTGCAGGCGCCGCCAGAGTCCCCAGTCGCGCGTGACCAGCGTATAGACCACCAGCACCAGGCCAGGCAGGGCAATGCCAACCAGGCCCTTGGTCAGAATGGCCACGCCAATCGCCGCCCAGCAGGCCAGCATCCAGGCGCGCCGGCCGGCCGGCGAAACGTCGGGGTGCTGGGCCACCATCATGCAGCCCAGGATGCAGGACATGACGCCAGCCAGCGTCATGTCGAGCGTATTGAAGTGCGCCGCCACGCTCCACATCGGCGCGGCCAGCAGCGCCAGCCCGGCAAAGGCCGCCGCGCGCGGCCCGAACCAGCGCCAGGTGGCCAGCATCGACATGCCGATACCGAGCAGGCCGGCCAGCGCCACAGTCAGGCGCGCCTGCCACTCGCCCACGCCAAACAGCGTGTAGGTCGCGGCGGTGGCCCACATGTGGAATGGCGGCTTCTCGAAATACTTGAGCGCGTTGTAGCGAATCGTGACCCAATCGCCGGTGGCCAGCATTTCGCGCGAGATTTCGGCGTAGCGGCCTTCATCCGGTCCGACCAGGTGCCGCAAGCCCAGCGAGCCAAACCACACGATCACGGCGACGACAAGGAACAGGGTCACCCAGCTTGCCGTGGCCGACCAGCGCACTCCCATCAGACGCGCGCTCAGCGAAGCGGGATACACCTTGTCAGCCACTTCGGACGTGATGCGTTGCTGGTTGGAAGGACGTTGCATGGAGGAATGGGGGGGGGTGCGTTAAAGGACCGCTTTGTACCACGCGAATCCACCACAAAACGTTGATCTGGCGGACGCAATCGCGCAGATTAGGCGAATTGCCTTAATGTCAGATTAATGGTGCGCCGGCACCGGGGCGATGCTACGCTCCGGGTCGTCGCCACGTGTAGCAAACGCCCCTCCTTGCGTCAACGTAGCGGGCAACCAAACAATCGTTTAAATCGGTTCCAGATGAGAATTCTTATCGTTGAAGACGATCCCATGCTCGGAGACGGGCTGCAGCGCGGACTGAAGCTGATGGGTCACGCGGTGGACTGGTTCCGTACGGGGGCCGACGCGGATCGTGCCATCGCTGCCATGCACTATGACACCGTGCTGCTGGATCTGGGCCTGCCCGACGAGGATGGCGTGACGCTGCTCGCGCGCTGGCGCCACCAGGGGCGCCAGACGCCGGTCGTGGTGCTGACCGCGCGTGATGCGGTGCAAAGCCGTATCGCCGGGCTCGACGCCGGCGCGGATGACTACCTGATCAAACCCGTCGATCTGGACGAACTGGCCGCACGGCTGCGGGCGGTCACGCGCCGCTCCGCGGGTATGCCGGAGCCGGTGTGGCGTCACGGTCCGCTCGAATACCATCCTGCCGCGCGCCTGGCGGTCTGGCAGGGCAAGTCCGTCGACCTGACCAGCCGCGAGTCCATGCTGCTGGAACTGCTGTTGAGCCACCCCAACCGCGTGCTGACGCGCGAATTCCTGCGCGACAAGCTTTACGAGTGGGAAAAAGGCTCCGAAAGCAACACGCTCGAAGTGCATATCCATCACCTGCGGCGCAAGATCCATCCGGGCATCGTGCGAACGCTGCGCGGCGCGGGCTATACGCTCGGCACGCTCGATGCGCTGGAGTCTCAACCGACCGAGGACAGCACCGGGGAAGATGCATGACCCTGCAGCGACGGCTGATCGTGGTCGTCCTGCTGGCTGTGGCGTTTGCCTGGGCACTGACCAGCCTGCTGATCTACCTGAATGCGCGCATGGAGATCAACGAGCTGTACGACACGGCGATGGTCCGCATGGCGCAGCAGATGCAGGCCGTGTTGCCCCTCGTCCATGCCAACGCGGTGTCGCCGGCGCCATTGAACGGCCCCGCGCCCGGCGATACCGACCTGGGCGACCTCGGCGCCGCCGGTCTTGGCGACCTGGCGATTGCGACATGGCGCGCCAGTGGCGAACCGCTCCACATCGATCCCGACGGAGACCGCCTGCCCCGCCTGCCTGGCGTACGCGGCTTTACCGACCAGACGATCGATGGACTGCCCTGGCGCCTCTACTACCTCGATGATCCCGTAGCCGGCTGGCGTGTTTGCGTGGGCCAGATCGTGGCCGAGCGCGACGAGCTCATGGTGTCGTACCTGCAGGCCCAGGTGCTGCCGTGGGTGTTGGGGCT
Source organism: Cupriavidus sp. 291-E7 (assembly GCF_057798835.1). NCBI lineage: Bacteria > Pseudomonadati > Pseudomonadota > Betaproteobacteria > Burkholderiales > Burkholderiaceae > Cupriavidus > Cupriavidus sp. 291-E7. The sequence goes on along the minus strand of NZ_JBYOJV010000023.1, from coordinate 85,887 downwards.
GCCCCTGCTGACGACGCTGCTGGTATGGGGCGTTCGCCGAATGCTGAGGCCGTTGCTGACTCTGTCTCACGACATTGCCGCGCGCGCCCCCGGCGACCCCACACCCATTTCGCCGCAAGACGTGCCGCAGGAACTGGCGCCGCTGGTCCGCGCGATGAACCGGCTGCTCGACCGCGTCTCGGCACTGCTTGAGCATGAGCGCCGGCTGACGGCCGACGCGGCGCACGAGATGCGCACCCCGCTCGCCGCGTTGAAGGCGCAATGGGAAGTGGCACGCCGCTCGGCGGACCCAGCCGAGCGCGCGCAGGCCGCTGTCAACGTCGAAGCCGGCATCGACCGCCTGGGCCACCTGGTTTCGCAACTGCTGACGATGAGCCTGCTCGAAGACGAGAACGCCCCGCCCTCGCGCGGGCCGGTGAACTGGCGCGAAGTCTCGCAGCAGGTGCTCTCCGACTGCCTGCTGCTATCCGAACGCCGCCACGTCGACATGGAAATCGTGTGGCCGCGGGCGGCTGCCGCGCCGCTCGACGTATGCGGCGACGCAACCCTGCTTGGCACCATGCTGCGCAACCTGATGGATAACGCACTACGTTACAGTCCGGCCGGGTCGATCGTCACGCTTGCGTTCGAACCCGACCGGATCGTCGTGGCCGATCACGGGCCAGGCGTCGAGCCGGAGCATCTTGCACGGCTGGGCAGCCGCTTCTTCCGCGGTGGCGGGCAGCTTGAGCAAGGCACGGGGCTGGGCATCTCGATTGCGCGGCGCATCGCCGAGCTGCATGGCCTGTCCATCGAACTCGCCAATCGTCCGGCGTCGGAAGGCACCGGGCTGGTGGCAACGATCCGACTGGCCAGCACCACGGGAGCAGCGGCGTGACGGCTGCCTGGGAAGTATTTGCCGTCTTCCTCCGGCTGGGTCTTACCTCTTTCGGGGGGCCCGTCGCCCATCTTGGCTATTTCCGCGAGGCTTTCGTCGCCCGGCGGCGCTGGCTCAGTGAAGCGGCCTACGCCGATATCGTCGCGCTGTGCCAGTTTCTGCCCGGCCCTGCCAGCAGCCAGGTCGGCATGGTCGTGGGTCTGTCGCGAGCCGGCTATGCCGGTGCGCTGGCGGCGTGGGTCGGCTTCACGCTGCCCTCGGCGGTGGCGCTGATCCTGTTCGCGATTGGGCTGTCCCACTACGGCAACGCCATTCCGGCGGGCGCGCTGCATGGTCTCAAGGTGGCGGCAGTGGCCGTGGTGGCGCAGGCTGTATGGGGCATGGCCCGCTCGCTCTGCCCCGATGCGCCGCGTCTGACAATGATGATACTGACCGCGGTGGTGGTCACCGTCGCCCCGTCGCCGGTATGGCAGGTTGGCGCGATGGTGGTGGCCGGACTGGTGGGCGCGCGGCTGTTCCGCACCGGCGAGGCCGTGCCGCATGAACCGCTGTCGGTACCGGTCAGCCACCGCGTGGCGCTGCTATGCCTGTGCGCGTTCGGCGCGCTGCTGGTTGGGCTGCCCATTGCGGCACGCGGGTCTGGCGACCACGCGCTTGCCCTGTTCGATGCCTTCTATCGTGCCGGCGCGCTGGTGTTTGGCGGTGGCCATGTGGTGCTGCCGCTGCTGCAGGCCGCCGTGGTGCCGTCCGGATGGCTGGACAACGACACGTTCCTGGCCGGTTACGGCGCCGCGCAAGCCGTACCGGGCCCGCTGTTCACGTTTGCCGCGTTCCTCGGCGCCGCCAATACGATGGCGCCAAATGGCTGGGCGGGCGGTGCGCTCTGCGTGCTGGCGATCTTTGCGCCCTCGTTCCTGCTGGTTCTCGGCGCGCTGCCTTTCTGGGAACGGCTGCGCCGCCAGAGTGCCACGCGCGCGGCGCTGGCCGGCGTCAATGCAGCGGTGGTGGGCCTGCTGCTGGCGGCCCTATATCATCCGGTCTGGACCAGCGCCGTGCTGGCGCCAGCGGACTTTGCGCTGGCCTTGCTGGCACTGATCGCCCTCGCGGTCTGGCGCCTGCCACCGTGGGCGGTGGTCGCCGCCTGCGCGCTGGCCGGTTGGGGTCTGAAGGTAATCGGCATCGCATAACCAGAACAACAACGTGAATCTTTATTTGACGCTGAAGACGGTTCATATCCTGTCGTCGGTGGTGCTGGTCGGCACGGGATTCGGCACCGCGTTCTATTTCTTCTTTGCCAACCGAACACGCTCCGTACCGGTGATCGCCGCCGTATCACGGCTCGTGGTACGCGCGGACTGGTGGTTCACCACGCCGGCCGTGGTCATCCAGCCCCTGACCGGTTTCTGGCTCGCGCATCTGGCCGGCTGGCCTTGGCACACACCGTGGATCGTCGCGGCAGTGGTGCTCTACGTGGTGGCGGGCATCTGCTGGCTGCCCGTGGTCTGGTTGCAGATGCGGCTGGCTCGCACCGCCGCCGTGGCCAGCCATGCGGGCACGGCGCTGCCCGCCAGCTACTGGCGCGATGCACGCCGGTGGGAAGTGCTGGGCTACCCGGCCTTCGCCGCGATGGTGGTGGTCTACTTTCTGATGGTGTTCAAGCCGACCCTGGGCTGAGCCAGCTCGGCATCGAAAACCAAAACGAAAACAAGAAAACAAGGACACGTCATGCGGGTCATCGTACTGGGAGGCAAGGGGAATTTCGGCGCGCGCATCTGTCGCGCGCTGGCAGACGTTCCCGGTATCGAATGCATCGCGGCAAGCCGCAGCGCGCCGGCTGGCCCGCGCAGTGCCGCCATCGATATGAATGCGGCCGGTTTCGCGCAGCAGTTGGCTGCGCTACGGCCCGGTCTGGTCATTCATTGCGCGGGGCCGTTCCAGGGTCAGGACTATCGCGTGGCCGAAGCCGCCTGCGCGGCCGGTGCGCACTACATCGACCTGTCCGACGGACGCGATTTCGTGGCCGGATTCGCGCAAGCGCTCGACGCTCGCGCACGGACGGCCGGCGTTTGCGCGATCAGCGGGGCCAGCAGTGTGCCGGGACTCTCATCGGCCGTGGTGGACCGCCTGGCGCGGGACTTTGACAGCATCGACGATATCCAGATCTCGATTGCACCAGGCCAGCAGGCGCCACGGGGCGAAGCCACGCTGCAGGCCGTGTTCGGCTATGCCGGCGCCCCGGTGCCTCGTCTGCGCCAGGGCCGTTGGGAGCCGGCGCACGGCTGGCAGAACATCCGCACGATTCATTTCTCCGGACTTGGCACGCGCTGGGCAGCTACCTGCGACGTGCCCGACCTGGCGCTGTTCCCGTTGCGCTACGCCGGCGTGCGGACCGTGGAGTTTCGCGCGGCGCTTGAACTGAAAAGCCAGCATGCGGTGCTGTGGACCGCCGCCGTGCTGCGCCGGCTCGGGCTGCCGTTGCCATTGGCGCGCCATGCCGGCTGGCTCAACCGCGTGTCCGGCAAGCTGCTGGACCGCTTTGGCAGCCCGCATGGCGGCATGCTGGTGCGCGTGAGCGGCACGCGCGCCGATGGGCGGCCCGGCGTATCGGCATGGTCGCTGACCGCGCCCGATGGCAATGGGCCGGAAATCCCCTGCATGGCGACGCTGCTGCTGGCCGCAAGGTTGGCTGACGGCACGCTCACGGCGCATGGCGCCATGCCGTGCATGGGCCTGCTGACACTGGAAGCATTCACGCCCCATTTCGAAAAATGGGGCATGCGGACCCGCATCGATACGGACTGAGTCAGCGTCGGCCTGGTCAGCCCGGCAGCGCGCCCGCTTCATACTGCGCGGCGAACTCAGCCGACGGCGCAATCGGTGTGATGATGTCCAGCATCACGCCGTTCGGGTCCGCGGTGATGAAGTGGCGCTGGCCGAAAGCCTCGTCACGCAACGGCAGCAGGACCGGCAGTCCGGCCTGCTGCAGCCGTGCGTGGACCGCGTCCACGTCTTCCACCTCGAAGTTCAGCAGCAGCCCGGCTGCCGTTTTGCCGCGCCCGGGCTGGGGAATCGTGTCATGGTCGGCATCGAGGATGGCCAGGTTGATACCGGCATCGGCCTGAGACTGCAGGTGGACATACCAGTCGGCCGTGAATGCCGGCCGAAAATCGAAATGCTCGACGTAGAACGCCGCCGTGCCGCCAACGTCGCGGGTCATGATTACCGGGTAGTAGCTGGTTGTCTTCATCGTTACCTCCATGACGGTCTTCGTTCATCGGCGCGCGTATTGGCGCTCGCGGCATTGCTGACGTAACATACAGTCTGCATCTTTTACGGAATTTATAACATACAGACTGTATGTATGGAAGATAAAAAAGCACGCTCGAACCAAGAACGGACGGCGGCGACGCGCGGCGCGCTACTGGCAGCCGCCCGCGAACTGTTGATCCATAAGGGATACGCGGCAACTTCGACGCCCGAAATCGTGGCCGCCGCCGGCATCACGCGCGGCGCGCTGTACCACCACTTCACGGATAAGCAGGACCTGTTTCGCGCCATCCTCGAAGACGAAGCGCGTGCCGTGGCGCAAGAAATCGAGAACGCCGCGCCGGACGACCTGGCCGTGCGCGACGCGCTGGTGGCGGGCAGCCTGGCCTACCTGCGGGCGATGACCGTGCCGGGACGCACGCAACTCCTGCTGGTCGATGGACCGGCGGTGCTGGGCGCGTCTGCCATGTTTTCGCTCGACGCCCGGCATGCCGGCCGCACCCTGCGCGAGGGCCTGCAGGCAGCCGTCGGCCACGGCCTGCCCGAGGATGCACCGGTCGATGCCCTGGCGGCGCTACTGTCGGCCGCCTTCGACCGGGCAGCACTGGAGATAGAAGCCGGCGGCGACGTCCGCCAGTTTCACGCGGCGATGATCGGGTTGATCGAACGCACGGTGGCCGCCTGATCATGCCAACCCGTCAGCGCATCGTGCTTGTGGCCGCGATTGTCGCCCTTGCCATGTCCGGCTGCACTACGGCACCGGCGGCAGTGGCAACGCCGACGGCCACCCGCATCGCGGTAGTCGAGCGCGACTGGCATACCGACGTCTGCCTGCGCACGGCCGATGCCGATGCGCAACTGCTGCGCCTGACGCGGGGCTATGACGGGTCCACCTTCCTCTGTATCGGATTCGGCGACCGTCACTACCTGATCAGCCGCGAGCGCGGCCCGATGACACTGCTTTCGGCACTATTGCCTGGCGAGGGTGCGCTGCTGGTCACGATCCTGCGCGATACGCCTGCCGCCGCTTTCGGCAATGACAATGTGGTGGAGCTGGATGTCGATGACAAAGGCATCGAGCGGCTGCGCGCATTCCTGAACCGGTCGGTCCAGACGAATCACGCAGGGGAGCCGGTGGGCCTGGGCGACGGCCCCTATACCGGAGGCCTCTACTTCGGGTCCACCGCGCGCTACAACGGCTTTTATACCTGCAACACCTGGACGGCGGACGCGCTGCGCGAAGCCGGCATCCCGATGCACGGCCCCGTGCTGTTCGCCGAGGGCGTCATGCGCCAAGTGCGCGAGCTGGCCGCCGCGCGGCAAGACGCACGGCAGTCGGACAGCCCGGCGCCCTAGCAGGGTCCAGGGCTACAGACCTTGGTCCCGCTGCCCGCGGGCGTGACCACGGTTGAAGATTGCGGTGGATTGGGATCGCTGCTACTGATCGATACGCAGCCGGCCAGGCTGATCGGCAGCAGCAGGAGAACGGCGATTCGGCTCAGTGTCATGGCTGGCTCCCCCACGTGCGGCATGCACGCGACAGGGCCAGTATAGATAACGACACCTGCCGCAAACAAAGGCCGCTTTCGTGCCCTGGGGCGCGCCAGGCCCGATTCAACCCGTTGTGTCGAATCGGGCGCTTCGAACCGAGATCAGATCCGATCGAAACGATCCAGGTTCATGACCTTGACCCATGCCTTGGCAAAGTCCTGGACGAACTTTTCCTTGCTGTCGTCCGAGCCATAGACTTCCGCGACGGCGCGCAGCTCGGAATTGGACCCGAAGATCAGGTCAACCGGCGTGGCCTGCCACTTGACCTTGCCAGTCGCGCGATCCAGACCGTCGTGCATGCCCTGCGCCGTGGAAGACTTCGACCATTTGGTCGACATATCGAGCAGGTTGACGAAGAAGTCATTGCTCAGCGTGCCGGGACGGTCCGTGAGGACGCCAAGGCGGGAGCTTCCGGCATTGGCGTTCAGCGCCCGCATGCCACCGACCAGAACCGTCATTTCCGGAACCCTCAGATTCAGATAGCTCGCGCGTTCGATCAGCATTTCCGTCGGGGAACGGAGATTTTGATTGCCGTAGTAGTTGCGGAAGCCGTCCGCCACCGGTTCAAGCACCGCGAAGGACTGAACGCTCGTCTGTTCCGCCGATGCGTCCATTCTGCCCGGCGTGAACGGAACCTGTACCTTCTGGCCGCCCTTCCTGGCCGCCTCTTCCACGGCGGCCGTCCCACCCAGCACGATCAGATCGGCCAGCGATATTTTCTTTCCGCTTGCCTTCTGCGCGAGATTGAAATCCTTCTGAATGGCTTCCAGGCGATTCAACACCTTGGCAAGCTCGGCGGGATCGTTGACACCCCAATCCTTCTGCGGCGCCAGGCGAATACGCGCGCCGTTGGCACCGCCACGCATATCGGTCACGCGGAAGGTTGCCGCCGACGCCCAGGCGGTCCTGACCAGTTCCGGGATGGTCAGGCCGGATTTCAGAACGGTGGTTTTTAGCTTGGCCACATCGTTGTCGTCCACCAGCTTGTGATCAACCTTGGGGATCGGATCCTGCCAGATCAGATCTTCCTTGGGCACATCGGCGCCGAGGTAACGGGATTTGGGTCCCAAGTCACGATGCATGAGCTTGAACCACGCCTTGGCGAACGCCTGCTCGAATTCCTTGGGATGCTCAAGGAACCGTTTCGAGATCTTCCGATACTCCGCATCCTCTTTCAGCGCGATGTCCGTGGTGAACATCATCAACTTGTGCCGCTTTGTCGGATCGTGGGCATCCGGGACAAAATTGGCACTCGCGTTGTTCTTGGGTACCCACTGAATCGCTCCGCCGGGGCCCTTTGTCGTTTCCCAATCGAAGCTATAGAGCCATGTCAGGAATTCGTGGGTCCAGCGCGTCGGATTGGTAGACCAAGCACCCTCCAGGCCACTGCTGACGGTATCCACGCCGTGGCCCGTTCCGCATTTGCCGGCCCAGCCCAGACCTTGCTCTTCGATGGCGGCGGCGGCCGGCTCTTTTCCTACGCAGGACGCCGGTTTGTGCGCACCGTGCGCCTTCCCGAACGTATGTCCGCCGGCGATGAGCGCAACGGTATCGACATCGTCCATGCTCATTCGGCCAAAGGTCTCTCGAATTTCCTTCGCTGAAGCCAGCGGGTCCGGTTTTCCGCCCGGCCCTTCGGGATTGACGTAAATAAGGCCCATCTCCGTTGCCCCGAGCGGCCTCTTCAGGGTTCCCTTCGCATCGGTACGCTGATGGGCGAGCATTTTCTTTTCCGGACCCCAGTTCACCATTTCGGCTTCCCAGTCGTCCACGCGCCCACCGGCATAGCCAAAGGTCTTGAAGCCCATTTCTTCCAGGGCGACATTACCGGCCAGAACCATGAGATCGCCCCAGGAGATTTTCCGGCCGTACTTTTGCTTGACCGGCCACAGCAGACGCCGAGCCTTGTCCAGCCCCACATTGTCCGGCCAGCTATTAAGCGGTTCAAACCGCTGCTGCGCGCCGGAAGCGCCGCCCCGGCCGTCGGAGATGCGATAGACACCGGCACCATGCCAGGCCATGCGAATAAAGAACGGCCCGTAATTGCCAAAATCCGCCGGCCACCAGGGCTGGGACGTCTTCATGACGACGGCGATATCCCGCTTGACGGCCTGGATGTCCAGCGTCTTGAATTCCTCCGCATAGTTGAAGGCCTTGCTCATGGGGTCGGATTCCGCCGAATTGAATCGCAATGGCCGCAGGTCCAGTTGCTCCGGCCACCAGAAACTGTTCGGCGTCTCATTTGCCTGCGCCATCAGCGTTGTGGTGGACAGTGCGGCAGACACAGCAACTGCCAGCACGGAAATCTTTAAAGTTTTTCCGATTTTCATGGGACAAATGGCTCCTTGTAGTTGGGTTGCAAAAGCCGTCCCCTCCATGCAAATGCATTGGCATGCGCGATGGCGATGCCATTGAAATGACTGAAATGGAGATCGGCTTTTTTGGCGTTTTTCCTATTCGATTGATTTGACGACTCTTTTTATATCGGGATAAATGAGTCGACCTGAATCGAAAGGAAAGGACCTTCGCACTCTACGAGGACACCTACGCTACGAAAATTCAATTATTCCAATTGGATTAATTGCCCAAATCAATTGGAATTCGACGTATTCGCTCGATGTTGTGGACACCACCAACGGCCAGTAGCGATAAGCGCAGGGATTCCGGGGAAATCGACGCCACTTGGAAGACCCTACGAAAATCAGAATGGCGGCTCTTTACGGAATGGCATCAATGCTCAACGACGCCAAAATACCATCCAGAAATTGACGATAATCAATTACAACGGTCTAACGGGAAAATTCAAAACCGGAGGCGCAGCGTGCGGCCGGTGTCTTTGCGGGAGAGGGATAGGGAGATAGAGAGCGGACGTCGCCAAGGCGTTCGCCGAAGAAAATGGAGAGCCGCGGACGGGCCGGAAAACAAGTAGAGCCGTCCTGAAAGACGGCCCTACGCCCCGCGTACTTTGCTTCAATCCACCACCCGCCCACCCTGATGCCTCTGCGGGCTATCACTGGGAGAAGAACGGCAGGTTGGCGTGTCGGCCCCCCGGCAACCCCTCCGGTCGCTATGCGTTCCCAACTTGTTCAGTGGGGCCGACAAGATGACATTCTGGCGATGAAATATTTCGGAAATAAGTAAGCGGTGGGCAGGACACGGCACAAATGCGCAAACCTCCCCGCAATCGCAACTTTTGCATCGTCAGCCAATCGCTAGAATGAACCGGTTGATTGTCGGACCTGCACGCGGAGCTGCGATGAAACGCCAACCAAACGTTGCAACAGAGACGACGCCAGACGGCCTGGCTGCCCTGATCTATCACATCGCCCACGGCGCCAGCCAAGGGCAACTGGACCCCGAGTTCGTGCGCAAGCTCTGCAAGCGCGTGGACAAGGAAATCGAGGCGATGGAGGATACCGACAAACTTGCCGCGCCCGATCGCGAGCGCCTGCATCACGCCGTGCAAACGCTGCGCAACACGGCGGACGCCGAGGAAGGCGCGTTGCTGACACGCGCGCTGGAACGCCTGCGCACGGTCGATGCGCAGACTGACCAGGCCTCCTGAGCCAGAAGCCGCCGCCGCGCCAAAAGCAGAACGCCCCTCCTCCCGCCAAGCCGGGTGAGGGGCGTTTGTTATCCGGCAGGTACGGGGGGAAAGGCCCCGTCTGCCGGTTGTCTCCCTGCCTTAGAAGCGGTGACGAATACCGACCACTGCGCCGGTCTGGTTGGCACCCGGAACAACCGGAGCCGAGCTGCTCATCGACAGGGCCGACGTGCCCTTGTTCTTCGTGTAGCCAACGTTCAGGTAAGCGTCGGTGCGCTTCGAGAACGAGTAGTCGGCCGACAGGACGAACAGCCACGGGTCGTTGCCGCTGTTGTGCGTGTCCGTGTAGTAAGCGGCGCCCGTCAGCGACAGGGCCGGCGTCACACGATACAGACCGCCCAGCCAGTACACGTTGTTACGCGACGATGCAGCCGTTGCGCTCGACGTGCCGTCGTCGCGCATCCAGCGGTAGCCGGCGAACACCTTGGCCACGCCCAGGTCGTACGAACCGCCGAAGGCCAGGCGCTTGACGGCGCGGTCGTCGGTGGCAACGGTGTTGCCCTGGTACTGGTCGTAGGCGGTGCCAACCGAGAATGCGCCTGCCGTGTAGGCCAGGCCGGCGCCGAAGTTGCGGCCAACCTTGTAGTTGCCCGGCACTTCGGTGCTGTTTGCCACGGTCGAATCACGGCCCGTGCTGTAGAAGGCGGTAGCGGTCAGGCCACCGAACTTGCCCGTGTACTTGACGGCGTTGTCGGCGCGACCATTGAAGGCCGAGTCAACCGAGTTCAGCGAGTACTTCGGGCCCACGCCCATCGGGTCGTAGGCGCCGAACAGGTCGTACAGCGAGTTTTGTTGACGGCCCAGGGTCACGGCGCCGAAGGTGCCTTGCAGGCCAACGAATGCCTGGCGGCCGAACAGGCGGCTGCCCTGGCCCGACGTGCCGGTGTCGATGTCGAAGCCCGATTCCAGGGTGAAGATGGCCTTCAGGCCGCCACCGAGGTCTTCGGCGCCACGCAGGCCCCAGCGCGAACCGGACATGTTGCCCGAGCTCACCATTGCCTTGCTTCCATTGGCCGAGGCCGTGCCGGAATGGTTGGCGAATTCGATGCCGGCGTCGACGATGCCGTACAGCGTAACGGAGGTGTTGGACTGTGCCGATGCAACGCCGGAGATAGCGCAGGTACCCGCTGCCGCCAGAGCAAATAGAGCTTTCTTCACTGTGAGTTCTCGTATTTTGTTAAGACATTGAGATGCTTCCCCGTCACCTTTTTGGAGCGGGGCTACGAGAAACGTACTGCCGCAATCCGAAATGATGACTAGTGGGTGCAGGCGAATTGTTTCAGTGAAATATGAAACCCATGTGTCTGTTGCGACGCAGCAACAGAGATCGACACCCCACTTCAGTGGGAATTCGGCGCAGGAGCCTCGCAAAATTCGGGTTTTCCCGACCCGCATTTTGGTAGGATGCACACTTTTCTGTGAACGGCATTTGACAGGTCCGTGACGGCGCGCGCCGGACCTGCCATGCCTGCGTCAATGCTGGATTCCTACAAGACTTACATCGCCCCCCGGCTTGCCCTGCTCAGACAGCGTCTGCGCCGCCCCAGCCGACGCACCGTCCTGCTGGCCCTGGCCGCCCTGCCCGCGCTGTTCCTGCTCTATATCCTGCTGCTGATTCCGTTCACGCCCGGCATCAGCGATATCCGCAAGGCCAAGTCCGAGCAGCCGGCGCAGGTCCTGTCGGCGGACGGCAAGGAACTGGCCGTCTACCGCTGGGCCAACCGCGACTGGGTCAAGCTGTCCGATATCTCGCCAAACGTCGTCAACGCGCTGATCGCCACCGAGGATCACCGCTTCTACCAGCACTTCGGGCTGGACTGGCGCCGCACCGCATCGGCCGCACTGCACACGTTTTCGGGTGATCGCCAGGGCGGGTCCACCATCACCCAGCAGCTGGCGCGCAATCGCTACCCTGACGAGATCGGCCGGGCGCCCACGCTGACGCGCAAGCTCAAGGAAGCCATCACCGCACTGAAGATCGAGGCGCTCTATTCCAAGGACGAGATTCTTGAGACCTACCTCAATACGGTGCCATTCCTGTACAACGCGTTCGGCATCGAGATGGCCGCGCGCACGTACTTCGACAAGCCGGCGGACAAGCTCGATGTACTGGAAGCGGCCACACTGATCGGCATGCTCAAGGGCAACAGCTACTACAACCCGGTGCTGAACCCCCAGCGCGCGCTGGAGCGGCGCAATATCGTGCTGGCGCAGATGGTCAAGCGCGGCAAACTCGACGCCAACCGGTATGAAGCCCTGCAGAAGCGGCCGCTGCGCATCGATTTCGAGCGCCAGATCGAGGAACCCGGCCCCGCCGCGCACTTTGCGCAGCAGCTCCGCAAGTGGCTGATCGCGTGGGCGGACCGCAATGATTACAACCTGTACACCGACGGTCTGGTCGTTCATACGACCATCGATTCGCGCCTGCAGGCCATCGCCAACCTGACCCTGGCGCGCCAGGCCAACCAGTTGCAGTCGATTGCCAACGCCGCATGGGCGCCGCGCGCGGGCTGGGCCGAAAGCCGCGGACTGGTGCAGCAATTCGTGCGGGAAACGCCGGAATACCGTGCCGCCGTGGCCGCTGGCCAGCCCGACGCCGATGTGCTGAACCATCTGATGCGTGACAACGCATTCATGCAGGCGCTGCGCCAGAGCAAGACGCGAGTGCAGGCGGGCTTCATGGCGCTCGACCCCGCCACCGGCGAGATCCGCGCGTGGGTGGGCAGCCGCGACTTCACCGTGGACGCGTTCGACCACGTGGCACAGGCGCGACGCCAGCCGGGTTCCACTTTCAAGCCGTTTGTCTATGGCGCCGCGTTCGCGCGCGGACAAAGCCCGGACGAAACGTTCATCGACCAGCCCGTGGAAATGAAACTCGCCGGCGGCGAGATCTGGCGCCCGACCGATGAATCGGCGGCCACGGGACGAGCCATGAGCCTGCGCGACGGCCTGGTCTATTCGAAGAACACGATCACCGCGCAACTGGTGCAGACCGTGGGCGCCGATCGCGTGGCGCGCCTGGCTCGCGCGATGGGCGTGCGCGACAGCAAGCTCGACGAAGTGCCGTCGCTTGCGCTGGGCACCAGCCCGGTTACGCTCAAGGAAATGGTGAGTGCCTACGGCACCATCGCCAACGGCGGCCAGTACATCGCCCCGTCCATGATCACCCGCATCACCGATCGCGAGGGCAACGTGCTGGCCACCTTCCGCCCCGCTTCGCCCGAACGCGCGCTGTCCGCCACCGCCAACGAAACGCTGCTCGATGTCATGCGCGACGTAGTGGACCGCGGCACTGGCACGGCCATCCGCACCCGCTATGGCATTCGCGCCGATGTGGCCGGCAAGACCGGCACGACGCAGGACAATGCCGACGGCTGGTTCATCCTGATGCATCCGCAACTGGTGGCTGGCGCCTGGGTGGGATTCAACGACAGCCGCGTGACGCTGCGTAGCGATTACTGGGGCCAGGGCGCCCACAGCGCGCTGCCGATCGTTGGAGACTTCTATCAGCGCGCCTTGCGTGCGCGCATCGTCGATTCCCGCGCGCGGTTTGCGGAAGTCGATGAGAAGACCTGGTATTCCGGTCTGACCGATACGGTGCGCGGCTGGTACCAGAAGCTGTTTGCATCGAACAAAAAGGACGATGCCGTGCCCACGCCGCGTCCGGCACCACGCCGGCCGGTGCTGCCTACCGCCGACGCCGACGCCGACGCCGATGCCATGCCGCCAGCGTCGGCACCGGCTGCTACTGCGGACAACGGCATGGCGCTCGATCCGGGCGAAGTCGTGGAAGCCGCGCCGTCTGGCGGCCATGAGTCCGATGCATCGAGCAACGCGACGCCGTTGCCGGTCGAGCCCGCACCGATGCCGTCTTCCGCTCCTGCTTCAGCGTCAGCGCCCGCAGCGCTCTGAGCGCCTGGCCCTGAACTGACTTTCGCCGGCTACGTCGCCAGCTACTTCGCCAGCCTGAGCCGTCCGCGATGCAACGCGCGCAGCGATGCGTCCGACAATATCAGCGGAGGTTCCGGTGAAGGGCGTGCCAGCAGATATCCCTGAGCAAAGTCGATGCCCAGATCGCGGCAGACGATCAGATCCTCTTCGCGTTCGATACCTTCGGCAATCAGCCGCGTACCCGATGTCTGGGCGAGCTTGCACAGCGCCTGCAACGCCTCGCGCTGGAACGGTGACGACGCCACGCCGTCGATGATGACGCGGGCAATCTTCACGTAGTCGGGCTTCAGCGCAATCCACTGCCCAAGGCTGGCATGGCCGGTGCCGTAGTCGTCCAGCGCAAACTGCGCGCCACGGCTGCGAATCGAGAATACGGCCTTGGCCAGAGATTCGAGCGATCCCAGCGGGGCCTGCTCGGTCAGTTCCAGCACGATGCGGTCCGACGGCAGCCCCTGCGCCTGCAGGAATTCGCGTACGTCGTCGCGCGTGTCCTCGATATTGCGTAGGGAATCGGCGCTGTAGTTGAGGAATAGCTTGCCTGGCAGGCGAGCGTCCATGAACGCGGCGATCGAGATGCGCGCGGCCAGCCGCTCCATCTGGATGTGCTTGCCAACACACGCCGCTTCCGCGAACAGTGCGATGGGGCTTTCCAGCGGCGTGCCCGCGGGGCCGCGAATCAGCGCCTCATACCCGAAGATTTCGCCCGTGACGAGCGAGCCAATCGGCTGAAAAACCGGCCGTAGCAATCGGTGTTCGAGGCAATCGGCAATGGATGGCGTCAGGGGTCGCGACAAGGCTTGCACTCAAACTGGCTAGGAATCGTTTTGTACGAATCATGCTGTGGGCAGATGCCACTCCCACTGCTGAAGTATCGGCACCGCCCGCCACGACTTGAGTAATACAGCGTACTGCTTTGGGAGGGTAGCGCCCCCGATTCCCGCTACACCAGCCCGATGTCATTTGCCCGGCTGCCCGGAAAAACCTGGGCCAGGCGGCTATCGTCCAATGCATAGAGCCTGCGAAACAGGCCGCCCAGCACGGCGCGATAGTCGTTCAGGACGGGGTAATCACGATTCTGGTTCAGCGTTGATGGCGCAACCGCGACCTGTTCGCCGACGATTCGTCCGCCCCGCACATTGCCGCCCGCCACCCAGTAGACGGTGCCGTGGCCGTGGTCGGTACCACGCGTGCCATTCTCGCGGAACGTGCGTCCGAACTCGGAGATCGCCACCACCGTGGTATCGCGCCACGCCGGTCCCATTTCCTCGGCAAACCCCGCAATGCCACGGCCGAGATTGTCGAGCAGGCTGGCCAGTTGCCCCTGTGCGCCGCCCTCGTTGACGTGCGTGTCCCAGCCGCCGACATCGATAAAACCAAGATTGAACTTGTCGCGCATCAGCCCTGCCATGCGGCGTGCTTCCTGCTCGAAACCCCTTGCACTAAGCGCTCGGCGACTGGCCGCCTGCATTTCCTGCATGCGGCCGGCCACGGTATCGCCTTTGGCCGTTTGCATCGCCGCCTCATGCCGGCGCATGGCTTCCGCCTGCTCCGCCACGGTCTGGCGCAGGTCGAAACCTTCCGCAATCAGTGACTCGAAGCGCGTGCCCTTGTACATCTGCGCCAGTGCCTGCGTCTGACGCGCATCGAACGGCGTACGGGCATTGCCCTTCAGCGAAACATTGGGCACGTTGACCGTACCGGCCAACACCATTGGCAATCCATCGGTAAAAGCCACCGGCGCGGCCTGGCCGCCCATGACCTGCGTCAGGCGATTCAGGAACCCGCTGCCCTGCGGTACGCCGCTGGCGTGCCCATCGCCGGCCAGCCCTGCCTCGATTCCGTCTTGCGTTTCGAAATGGCTGCGCGACATGTCGCTGGTACCCGCGAACGGCACGAACGCAAGCTGCTGGCGCTGCCACATCGGCAGCATCGTGGCGCCCAGCGCGGGATGCAGCGCCCACCCGTCCACGGCCAGTGTCAGCGCCGCGGCCGGGTCGGGTGCACCGCCTTCGGGTACCGGCGGCCGGATCGCGATATTGGGGCGCGACGCGCGATAGAAATCGTTGCCGGCGGGCACCAGCACGTTGGCGGCATCGTAGCCGCCACGCAGAAACACCAGCAGGAAGCGCGCATCGGCCTGCGCCGGCAGCGCAAACACGCGCGATGTCATGGCGGGCAGCGCCAGCGCAATGCCCGCGCCGCCCATGCTCTTCAACCAGTGGCGTCGATTCATGATCTTGCCCCTATCGTTGCATCCATTCCGGCGAACTCAGCAGCACGGCGTTCCACTCCTGCTGCGAGCCGGCCTGCGATAGCGCCTGGCGCGTGGCGGGTCCCAGCGTGCCTTCGATGGCGTTGTAGAACATGCGGCTATTTGGCATCGGGAATCCACGCTGCGCCGACGGCTGCCCGCTTTCGTCCGAAAACAGGCCCGCCGGCCCGCTGCCGATCGTGCGCGCAATCTCGAAACGCTTTACCAGTTGACCCGAGCTGGCCCACGCGCTCTCCGTCAGCGGATAGCCGTCGGGCGCCACATGGCCGTATAGCGGCTCACCAAGCTGGTTCAGCCAGTTGATCATCGGACGCAGGTTCGATACAGGCCGCCCGTCGTACGCCAGACGCATTGACGACACCACGAACACCATCGGGTCCTTGAACTTGCGCGCGCCATCGGCCGCGGCCTGATCGAACCAGTGCGACAGGAACATCGTCCGCAGGACCGCGCCGATATCGCCATCGGTACGGGTGAACGTGGCGGCCATCTGCTCCACAAGCTGCGGCGGCGGATTATCGGTCACGAAGTAGGTGGCGAGCTTCGTGGAGACGAAACGCGCCGTGGCAGGTTCGCGCGCCAGGATCGATACGGCCTGTTCCACCTCGGCAAACCCGCGTGGTTCGATGGCTTGACCCAGCAGCGTCTTCGGCCCGAAATCGTGCCGGTTCGGATTGAATTCGAACAGTCCGTCGCTGCGATACAAGGCCGCGCGCGCCGGTGCAAGCCGTGGCGGCTCGCCGCGCGCGTTGATGCCCAGCCCGGTCAGCACGCGCGCCAGTTCCTGCACGTCCTGCTGGGTGTAACGCGACCCGCTCGGGCCACCCGCCACGCCCAGCGTATGCAGTTCCATCAGTTCGCGCGCGTAGTTTTCGTTGATGCGGTTGGCGGCGCTCTGTGCGTTGTCCAGGTATTCGAGCATGGCCGGCGACGTCACCGTGGCCATCAGCAGATCGCGGAATTTGCCCAGCGC
This sequence comes from Cupriavidus sp. 291-E7, assembly GCF_057798835.1. NCBI lineage: Bacteria > Pseudomonadati > Pseudomonadota > Betaproteobacteria > Burkholderiales > Burkholderiaceae > Cupriavidus > Cupriavidus sp. 291-E7. The sequence continues at coordinate 69,392 of NZ_JBYOJV010000023.1, read as the reverse complement.
ATGGGGACGGATGGCGCGCGCCTCGAAGTCCGCCAGTGCATACCGGACCTGCCCCTTGCCGGCATAGACGTTGAAATGATTCATCCAGAACCAAGTCATCTGCTCGCGCAGTTGCGCCGGCGAATACAGCGCGCGCAGCAGATGGCGGCGGCCGGTATCGATCACGAGTTCGCGGCCTTGCCGGTTCAGTGCCTCGCGCGCCTGCTGCTTTTCTGTATCGTCGGGCAGCGTCTGAATGCGCTGGCGCTCGGCGCGCAAGGCCTGCGTGCGCTGCAGCGCATCACTCTGGCTCACCGGCAACGCTGCGATGACCTCGGCCAGCTGGGGCGGATCGGCCTGCGGCATCTTCAGCTGTTCTTCGAGGTAACGCTGGCGGCCAACGGCCTGCAGGTGCTGCGCGCTGGCCTGGTCCGCGCCGAAACTGACCGTGTTCAGCCAGCGCAGGTCCGTCACCGAAAGCTTGCCCGGCAGCGCCGCTTCATGCGTCGCCGTTGACGCACAGGCGGCCAGCAAGGCTGCCGTCGTCCCAGCCAGGGCCACCAGCCCCAGAGCGCGAGCGCGCCACCATTGCAAGCCAGACCGTCGGTCGTTCATGAGCGCCCTTTCCTATTCTGCGATGGCATTACCGGAATGCCGGTTTGACGTTCGGCGCGCCAGTTGGTTGACCGCGCGTGCGCCCGAGTCTGTTACGAAGATTTTCCCGCCCGGGCGCCAGACGATCCGACAAACCATTTTGCATACAATTTACGGATACAATGACGTGCCGCCACGGCCACCGGCGGCTCGCCGCCCAACAGAACCAGAGGAAGACAACCATGACCAATCACGCTGTCACATCGCAGCATGTTCCCGCCCTGCAACCGCTTGAGCACTACCTGGACGCCCATCGCACGGGCAAGGCCGAGTACATCTTCCAGGCGTTCCATCCCGATGCCCGGATCATTTCGTTCCGGGACGGTCAGCTTTTTTCGCTGACCGTGGAAGAGTTCTCGAAGCGCTTTCAAGGCCAGCCACAACCTGACGAAGCCCAGCGCCGCCGTCATATCGCCAGCTTCGACGTCGTGGGCAATGCCGCCACGGCCAAGATCGTCCTCGACTATCCCGAAGTGACGTTCACCGACTATATGAATCTGCTGCAGATCGACGGCGTGTGGAAGATCGCCAACAAGACGTTCAGCGCGGCGCCCAAGACCGCAAAGTAAGCCCTCCTCCGCGCTGTCATCGTCCGGTCACATACCCTCGTGAGAATACGCGGCGATGACAGGCGCGGGAGCCTGCGGCGCCAAATTGCGGCACCGCAGCGCACTTATTCCTTGACGCCTGATTTTTCGGCGCTTCAATGAAAACGTTTTCATGTGAAGTGCTTTATCGGAGAGGAATCGATGCCACCCACCCGTCGTGCCGCACCGCAGCCCCGCCTGGCTTCCGCCGAACCTGGCCAGGGCGTGACACTGGCCGACGTGGCGCTGGCCGCCAAGGTGTCGCTGGCCACGGCGTCGCGGGTGTTCAGCCACCCCCAGCTAGTGCGCGAAGCCACGGCGCAGCGGGTGCATGAAGCCGCACGGCGGCTGTCGTTCCGCCCCAACCTGCTCGGCGCCAAACTGCGCGCCCAACGCACGCGCATCATCGGCGTGATGCTCCCCACGCTGGACAACGCGGTATTCGCCGAATGCTGGCGTGGCATTGAAGAGTCGGCCATGACGGCAGGCTACTCCCTGATGCTGGTCACGAGCAACTACGAGCCGGCCCGCGAGGGCGAGCGCATCGAATATTTGTTGCGCCACCGCGTTGACGGTCTGGTGCTGACCGTGGCCGATGCCGGCGACAGCACCGTGCTGGACCAGCTCGACCGCGAGTCCGTGCCCTATGTCCTGGCCTACAACCAGGTCTCGCATGAAGCTGCCGAGCATGGCCGGCATTCGGTGTCCGTGGACAACCGCACCAGCGCCTGCGAAGGCGTCAACGCGCTGATTGCCGCGGGCCATCGGCGCATCGTCGTGGTATCGGGCGCCTTCACGGCATCCGACCGCGCGCGGCAGCGCTTTGCCGGCTACGCCGATGCCATGCGCGCGCACGGCCTGCCGGTGCTGGACCCGGTCAACCTGCCCTCCCATACCGCCAGCAACGCGGCACAGATCCGTACGTTGATGGCCCGCGACGAGGCCCCCACCGCGTTCTTCTGCACCAACGATTTGCTGGCCATCGGCGTGATCTCGGACCTCAAGCGTCTGGGGCTGCGCGTGCCACGCGACGTATCGGTGCTGGGCTACGACGGTATCGCGCTGGGCGCGCTCGTGGAGCCGCCCCTGGCCACCGTCATCCAGCCCAACGCCGACATCGGCACGCAGGCCATCGCGCAACTGCTGCAGCGGCTGGCCGTGGGTTCCGCCGGTGGCGATGGCAACGCCACGCTGCTGCCGCACGCCATACGTATCGAGGGCACCGTCAGTGCGCCCGCAAAGCCTGCCTGACCCAACCAACCGTTTCACCCAACCGACCTCAACCAGGGAGCCTTTCATGCCGAAGCAATCCTTCTGGCGCCGTCCGCTGCGCTGGCTGGCCATCACCGCAACCTTTGCCGCCTTCAGCCAGGGCGTGGCCGCGCAGACCGCCATCTGCTACAACTGCCCGCCCGAATGGGCTGACTGGGCCGCGCAAATCCGTGCGATCAAGGAAAAGACCGGCGTGACCGTGCCGTTCGACAACAAGAACTCGGGCCAGTCGCTGGCGCAACTGGTGGCGGAGAAAGCCAGCCCGGTGGCCGACGTCACCTACCTGGGCGTGACGTTCGGCATCCAGGCCAAGACCGACGGCGTGACGCAGCCGTACAAGCCGGCCCACTGGGGCGACATTCCCGACGGCCTGAAAGATCCGCAAGGCAACTGGTTCGCCATTCACTCGGGCACGCTCGGCTTCATGGTCAATGTCGATGCGCTGCGCGGCAAACCCGTGCCGCAGTCGTGGGCCGACCTGCTCAAGCCCGAATACAAGGGTCTGGTGGGCTACCTCGATCCTGCCAGCGCATTCGTCGGCTATGTCGGCGCCGTGGCCGTGAACCAGGCAATGGGCGGATCGCTGGACAACTTCAGCCCGGCCTTCAAGTTCTTCCGCGACCTGCAGAAGAACCAGCCGATCGTGCCCAAGCAGACGGCCTATGCGCGCGTGCTGTCCGGTGAAATCCCGATCCTGCTCGACTACGACTTCAACGCCTATCGGGCCAAATACAAGGACCGCGCCAACGTGGCCTTCGTGATCCCGAAGGAAGGCACGCTCGTGGTGCCGTACGTGATGAGCCTGGTCAACAACGCCCCGCACGCGAACGAAGGCCGTAAGGTGCTGGACTTCGTGCTGTCCGACCAGGGCCAGGCGCTGTGGGCCAACGCCTACCTGCGTCCGGTGCGCAATGTGCCGATGCCGGCCGAGGTGCAGTCGCGCTTTCTGCCCGCAGCAGAGTACGCCCGCGCCAAGCCGGTGGACTTCGGCAAGATGGCCCAGGTGCAGAAGGCATTCAGCGACCAGTACCTGAAGGAAGTCCGCTAAGCCAACCGGCCGAGCCAGCAACGATGACCCAACGATCCCCGACCCTGTTCCTGTTCGCGCTGCCCGCGCTCGTCGTGTTCCTGGCGTTCTTTTGCCTGCCGATGGCACGGCTGATCGAAGTCAGCCTGACCGGCAAGGACGGCGCGGGGGTCTACGTCACCGTGCTCACCAGCGCGCGCTACCTGCACAGCCTGATGGTTACCGTGGTGCTGTCCGCGCTGGTGACCTTCGCCACGCTCGTGATCGCAGGTATCTCAGGCACCTTCCTGCAACGCCATCATGTGCCGGGCAAGCCGGTACTGGTGGCAATGCTGACGTTTCCGCTGGCGTTTCCGGGCGTGGTGATCGGCTTCATGGTCATCATGCTCGGCGGCCGCAACGGCCTGCTGGCCAGCATCGGCGACCTACTGACCGGCGAGCGCTGGACCTTTGCCTACGGTCTGGCCGGCCTGTTCGTCGGCTATCTGTATTTCTCGATTCCGCGCGTGATCCTGACCGTGATGGCCGCCGTGGAAAAGCTCGATCCCTCGCTGGAGGAAGCGGCCCGCTCGCTCGGTGCCAGCCCGTGGCGCGTGGTGCGCGACGTGATGCTGCCCGCGCTGATGCCCGCCATGCTGTCCAGCGGCGCGATCTGCTTTGCCACCAGCATGGGCGCATTCGGCACGGCATTCACGCTGGCCACGCAGCTCGATGTGCTGCCGCTGACGATCTACAACGAATTCACCAACTACGCCAACTTCGGCATGGCCGCCGCGCTCTCGATCCTGCTGGGCGCGGTCACATGGGCCCTGCTGGCGCTGGCGCGCTGGTACTCCGGCGACGCCGTCGCCGCGACAGCCTGAGGATTGCCGCATGCGCTCCGCCCAACCCCGCCGCGCCGGCTACTGGCTGCAACTGACACTGACCCTGCTGGTCTGCGCCTTCATGACCATCCCCGTCGTGCTGTCCGTGCTGGCCGGCCTGACGAACAATATCTTCGTCGGACTGTCGAGCGGGCTGACCACGCGCTGGCTTGAGGAAGTCTGGTCGCTCTATCGCAACACCATCTTCCTGTCGCTGGGCATCGCCCTGGCCTGCCTGGCCTGCACACTGGTGATCGGCGTGCCTGCCGCGTACTACATGGCACTGCGGCGCAACCGCGTGACCCGGCTGATTGAAGAACTGCTGATACTGCCCGTGGCGCTGCCCGGCCTGGCCACCGCGCTGGGCCTGATCCTGCTCTATGGCCGGTTCCAGGGCCTGCGCACGAGCTGGGTGTTCATCCTGATCGGCCACGTGGTGTTCACGCTGCCATTCATGGTGCGGGCGGTGCTGGCGATTCTTTCGGCCATCGACATCCGCACGCTCGAAGACGCGGCCGCCAGCCTGGGCGCCACGCGCATGCAGCGTTTCTTCACGGTGGTGCTGCCCAACTGCCGCCAGGGCATCCTGGCCGGCGCGCTGATGGTGGTGACGCTGTCGGTGGGCGAGTTCAACCTGACCTGGATGCTCCACACGCCCACCACGCAGACGCTGCCCGTGGGTCTGGCCGACAGCTATGCGTCGATGCGGCTCGAAATCGGGTCCGCGTACACGATCGTGTTCTTTGTGATGATCATCCCGCTGCTGGTGTTCATGCAGGCGCTGAGCGCGCTTGGTGCGCGCGCCCGCCGTCACGCATCGCGTGCCGATACCGCGCAGGACGACATTGCCGCCGCCCTGCGCCCAACCGCCCAACCTGCCTCAACCGTCGCCGGAAGCCGCCATGCATGAGCCCACCCCCATCCGCCTGCGCCAATGCGCCAAGACATTCGCAGACGGCACCCTGGCGCTGCAGCCGCTGGACCTTGATATCGGCGCCGCCGAAACCGTGGTGTTGCTCGGGCCATCGGGCTGCGGCAAGACCACCACGCTGCGCATCATCGCGGGGCTGGAAGCACCCGACGCCGGCGGCGAGGTCTGGTTTGGCGACACACGTGTCACGGACCAGCCGATCGAACAGCGCGGCGTGGGCATGGTGTTCCAGAACTACGCGCTGTTTCCGAACATGAGCGTGGCCGAGAACATCGCCTACGGGCTGCGCGTGCGCCGCGTGGACGGCAGGACACGCAAGCGCCGCGTGGATGAGATGCTGGCGATGATGCATCTGGAACCATTCGCGGATCGCCGCATCGATCAGCTATCCGGAGGACAGCGCCAGCGCGTGGCACTGGCACGTGCCATCGCGGTGCAGCCGCGCGTGCTGCTGCTGGACGAGCCGCTGACCGCGCTCGATGCCAAGCTGCGCGACGCGCTGCGTGCCGATATCAACCAGCTGCTGCGCAGCCTGCATATCACCGCCGTGTACGTCACGCACGACCAGGCCGAAGCGATGGCACTGGGCGACCGCATCATCGTGATGGACAAGGGGCGCATCGCGCAAAGTGGCACGCCGCAGGAAATCTATCGCGCGCCGGCCAACGCCTTCGTCGCCGACTTCATCGGCACCATGAACCATCTGCCCGGCACGGCCGAAGCCGGCCGGTGGCGCGTGCCCGGTGGCACGGTCCCGATGGGGCCGCCGGACGATGCGCCGATGTCACCAACGGCCCGCCTGATGTTCCGCCCCGAAGACGTCGCGCTCGTGCATGCCGATGACGCGCATGTGGAAGGCACCGTCGTCACGGCGCTGTTCCTGGGCAACCACACGCGGCTGCTGGTGGAAGTCGGCGCGGCCGCGCCACTGATCGTCGACACGGCGCGCCGCGACGCCTGGGCGGCCGGCACGCGCGTGGGACTGCGCATCGATACCCATCACCTGATCACGCTTCCGCAAGCCGCATGACCCTCGCACCTATCGCGCCCTATCTCGTAGCCCAACTGACCGACCTGCACATCAAGGCCGGCGGCAAGCTGTCCTATCGCATGGTGGACACCGCCGGCGCGCTGCACGCGGCCATCGACACGCTGCTGGACGCGCCGCAACTGCCCGATATCGTGGTGGTCACCGGCGATCTGGTCGACTTTGGCCACGAGCACGAATACCGTTTCCTGCGCGGCATCCTGCAGCGCCTGCCGATGCCCGTGAAGCTGCTGCCGGGAAATCACGACCATCGCACGTCGCTGCGCACCGTATTTCACGATCACGACTACCTGTTTGCCAACGGCGATGCCGAAAGCCCGGTGCATTACGCGATCGATGCGGGCCCGCTGCGGCTGGTTGGATTCGACTGCACCGTACCGGGCAAGCCGGGAGGCCGCGCCGAGCCGGATGGCCTGGCCTGGCTGGATGCCACGCTCGGCGCGGCGCCGGGACGGCCAACGCTGGTCATGCTGCACCATCCGCCGTTTCACACCGGTATCGGCCATATGGACGTCCAGGGGCTGGACAATGCCTCCGCCCTCGAAGCCGTGATCGCCCGCCATCCGCACGTCGAGCGGGTGATCTGCGGCCACCTGCACCGGCAGATCACGCGCCGTTTCGGTGGAACGATCGCCATGACGGCACCGGGCCCCGCGCATCAGGTGGCACTGGATCTGGCCCCGAACGCGGCCTCGTGCTTCCGCATGGAGCCGCCCGGCTACCTGCTGCACTGGTGGCACCCCGACCACGGTCTGGTCACCCATCTGGCGGCCATCGGCGATTACGGCGCACGGCATCCGTTCTTCGACGCCAACGGCAAACTGATCGACTGACGGCCTTTGCGCGCCTTTGCCGGTCTTTGCGGCCCTTTGCGCCGCATGGCAAGTGGCATTGCGGTACCATCTCCGGTTTCCTTCGATTCCCGGACCGATGTTCCGCCAGCCGGAACATCGCAGCACCCCGCTATGGACCTGCTTCTGCTCAGCAATTCAACTTCGGACGAGGGCTACCTCGTCCACGCCGCCCATGCCATCCAGGAACTGGCCGATGGGCGCACCGACGCCCTCTTCGTGCCTTACGCCGGGGTAACGCGCGATTGGGACAGCTATGCCGACCAGGTGCGCGATGCCTTTGCGCCCACCGGCATCGCGGTCAGGTCCCTGCATCGTGAAGCCGACGCGCTGGCCGCCGTCAACGCCGCCTCCCTGTTCGTGGTGGGCGGCGGCAATACCTTCCGGCTGCTGCAGGTGTTGCGCCAGCAGGGCCTGCTCGCGCCGATGGCCGCGCGGGTGCGCAGCGGCGCCGCGCGCTATATCGGCTGGAGCGCCGGCTCCAACCTGGCCACGCCGACGATCCGTACCACCAACGACATGCCCGTGGTGGACCCAGGCGGTTTCGATGCATTGAACCTGGTGCCATTCCAGATCAATCCGCACTACTACAACGTGGAAATCGAGGGCTTCCGAGGTGAAACGCGCGACCAGCGGCTCACGGAGTTCACCACGCTGTCGCCCGACACGCCCGTGCTGGGCTTGCCCGAAGGCGACTGGGTGCGCGTGTCCGGCGATCGGCACGTATTGCACGGCGCCCACGCCGCGCGCTGGTTCCTGGGCACCCGGACCTGGGACGTCCCTGCCGGCCCGTTGACCGTGCCGGCCTGAAGCTCGCCGCGCGGCAGGCAAAAAAATACCCGCAGCCGGGAGGAGCGGGTATGAGAAGTGGTATGGACAAGTCGCGGAATTCGTCCACGGGAAAATGCTGGCACCGCACCACTACGCTGCCAATAATCTTTCCGGACTACTTCTTATTTCCTCGGCATGGCCGATATACGGCAAATGGCGTCGCGCCCCCACAGCTGGCAATGGACAAGGCGCACGGAATCCAGTCCAATCGACCCCAATGCCGCCCCCCGCACATTGTGCGTTCCCTTATGCCGCGTGCCCGACTTCTGCTGATCGATGACCACACCCTGTTCCGCACGGGGCTGAAGCTGCTGCTGGCCGACAGTCCCAGCGTGGCGTCGATCATCGAGGCGGGGTCGGTCATGGAGGCCGTGGAAGCGCACGGCAGCCAGCCGGTGGATATCCTGCTGCTGGACATCCAGATGCCGGGCCTGAACGGCATCGAAGGCATCAAGGTATTGCGCCGTCACTTTGCCGCCGCGCGCATCGTGATCGTCTCCGGCACCTCCCACATCGATGCGATTCCGGCCGAGTCCCGCCGCGATATCGCCGGATTCCTGCCGAAATCGGCCGATGCGCTCGACATCGAGAAAGCCATCGCCAGTTGCCTGGCCGGCGGCACCCATTTTCCGGCGGACGCCTGCGGCTGCGGCATGGCGCCCGCAAACGGCGGCGCCGATGCCCCGGTCTACGAGCCAAGCCAGCTCACGCCGCGCCAGCTCGAAGTGCTGACGCAACTGAGTCTGGGAAGATCGAACAAGGTGATCGCCTACCACCTGGGCTTGTCCGAGAACACGGTCCGCGTGCACGTGGCTGCGATCCTGGACCACCTGGGCGTGGTCAGCCGCGTCGAGGCCATCCTCGAAGCGCAGCGCCGCGGGCTGGTGCAAACCCAGCGCTAAGCGCCACTAGCCCGCCCCGCCGCGATCATGGCGTTGCCCTTTCTCCCGCACTACGACGAACCGCGCCTGCTGTCGGCGCAAATGGAACTGATCGACCAGAGCTTCGGCATGGCCATGCTGGGCTGCGCGCTGGCCGCGATCATCCTGGGCACCGGCCTGAGCCTGACCGATGGCCACCCTGGCGCACTGCCCTGGGCCACGGCGATGATCGTGCTCTGCGCCATTGCCCACTTTGGCCGGCTGGCCATGCCCGACCGGCTGACCGAGGCACGCTCCGGCCTGTACGCGCGCGGCATGACGGCCATGCTGGTGCTGATCGGCGGCCTGTGGGGCCTGGCCGGCTGGCTCTATCTCGATATCCGGTCCCCGGCCCTGGTGATCTGCGTGCTGTCGCTGATCGCCGGCATGAGCGCGGCGGCACTGGCCGTGTTCTCGGCCTGCCTGCCCGTGGCGGTGGGGTTCTTCATCCCGGCGATCGTGCCGGTATGGGCGGTCTTCATCGCCACGCACGATATCGCCTATCTGCCGATGTTCCTGGGCACCCCGCTTTATCTCTTCGTGCTGATCGTGTTCGCCCGCAACTATTCGCGGATGGCACGCCACTCGCTGGCGCTGCGCTTTGAAAACGTGGAACTGATCTCGCAGCTGCGCGACCAGACCGCGCGCGCCGGCAAGGCTCAGCACGAGGCCGAGGAGGCCAATCGGGCCAAGTCGGTGTTCCTGGCATCGGCCAGCCATGACCTGCGCCAGCCGCTGCATGCGCTGGGGCTGTTCCTGGTGTCGCTGGCCCGCACGCCGCTCGATGCGCGGCAGCGCCAGTTGCTTGACCATATCGAGGCGTCGTCCGGCGCGGCACGCGAGATGCTGAACACGCTGCTCGATTTTTCCAAGCTCGACGCCGGCGTGGTCACGGCCAGCCCCCGGCCCTTCCGGTTGCAGCCGCTGCTGCACAAGCTGGAGAACGAATTCGCGCCCCAGGCCAATGCGCGCGGGCTGGTGTATCGCACCCGCGATACGACGGTCACGGTGTTTGGCGACCCCACGCTGGCCGAGCTGATCCTTCGGAACCTGATTGCCAACGCCATCCGCTACACGCACGCTGGCGGCGTGCTGGTGGCCTGCCGGGTGCGCCGCTTCCATGTGTCGATCGAGGTCTGGGACACCGGCATTGGCATCCCCATCACCCAGCACCGCGCGATCTTTCGGGAGTTCCATCAGCTCGGCAATCCCGAGCGCGACCAGCGCAAGGGACTGGGCCTGGGACTGGCCATCGTCGACGGCCTGGCGCGGACCATGCAAACATCGGTGACGCTGCGCTCCATACCCGATCGCGGCTCGGTGTTCCGGCTGCGCCTGCCTCTCGCCTGGACCGCTCCGGAGGAAGCGATCCAGCCCGGCGTGGCAATGCGGCTCGATGGCCTGCGCGTGCTGGTGATCGACGACGACCCCGCCATCCGTGAAGCAATGGCGGGCCTGCTGACGGTCTGGAACTGCTGGAGCCGCACCGCCGAGACCGAGGACGAAGCGCTGGGACTGATCGGCGATTTCACCCCGGATCTGATCCTGGCCGACCTCCGGCTGCGCGGTCATCGCACAGGGCTGGAAGCGATCGCCGCCATCCGCGAGCGCGTGGGGCGCGACCTGCCGGCCATCCTGATCACCGGCGACACCGCCGCCGACCAGCTACGCAATGTCCACGCCGGCGGCACCGCACTGCTGCACAAGCCAGTGGTGCCCGGCGAACTCCACGCCGCCATCAGCGCCCTGCTGCACGACCCCGAATACAGTGCCAATGAGGCACCTGAATGGAACCGCTCCGAACGATAAGCATGGCCCTCATTCATGCATGCATCGTATGAATGGATCATTCCTATTAATTGGACTTAGGTCTGACACCCGCCCACACTGCAAGGCAAAGCGGGCCTGATTCCACGGCCAACGCGCGTGTCATTCCAGAACCATGACCTAAGCGAGGAGCCTTTCCATGACCGCCTCACGTTCGGATCTGCCGAAACATGACCTGCTGATCGACGGCAAGCGCCTGCCGCCGGGCACCGGCGCGTACACCACCGACATCAACCCGGCCAACGAAGAACCGATCGCGCTGGTGGCCCAGGGGAGCGCCGCCGACGTCGACACGGCGGTCAAGGCGGCGCGCACGGCACTCAAGGGCTGGGCTGGCATGCGCGCGGCCGACCGCGGCCGCATCCTCTACCGCTTTGCCGACCTGCTCGAAGCCAATGCCGAGGAACTGGTGGCACTGGAAAGCCTGGACGCGGGCAAGCCGCTGGCCTCCGTGCGCCGGCAGGACATGCCGGCCGTGATCGATACCGTGCGCTATTACGCGGGCTGGTGCGACAAGATTCACGGCAGCGTGATTCCGGCCCGTCCCGACGCGCTGACCTACACGGTGCGCGAACCGGTTGGCGTGGTGGCGGCCATCGTGCCCTGGAATTTCCCGCTGATGATCGGCATGTGGAAGATTGCCCCGGCGCTGGCCTGCGGCTGCACGCTGATCGTGAAGCCCGCTGAAATCACGCCGCTGACGGCCCTGCGCGTGGCCGAACTGGCGCTGGAAGCCGGTGTGCCACCGGGCGTCTTCAACGTCGTCACGGGCAAGGGCAGCGTGGTGGGCAATGCCCTGGTGGCACACCCCGGGATCGACAAGGTGACCTTTACCGGGTCGCCCGGTGTCGGGCGCGGCATCATGCAGGGCGCGGCGGCCAATTTCAAGCGCGTGACGCTGGAACTGGGCGGCAAATCCGCCAACGTGATCTTTGCCGACGCCAACCTCGACGCTGCCACTCGTGCCGCGGCATCGGGCATCTTCTTCAACGCTGGCCAGGTGTGTTCCGCCGGCTCACGCATCCTGGCGCAGCGCCAGGTGTACGACGAAGTGGTGGAACGGCTGGCCGCACGCGCCAAGGCCGTTCGCGTGGGAGACCCCGCCGCACCCGATACGACGATGGGTCCGGTCGTCTCGGCCGCGCAGCTCAAGACCGTGCTCGACTACGTCGACATCGGCAAGCAGGAAGGCGCCAGCGCCGTGACAGGTGGCTTGCGCATCGGCGAGCGCGGCTTTTTCGTGGAACCCACCGTGTTTGCCAACGTCGCGCATGAAATGCGGATTTCGCAGGAGGAAATCTTCGGCCCGGTGGCCAGCGTGATTCCGTTCGACGATGAAGACGACGCGGTGCGCATTGCCAATGGCACCGCGTTCAGCCTGGCCGCAGGTGTGTGGAGTGCCGACATCCAGCGCGTGCACAAGGTGGCTGGCGAACTGCGCGCCGGCACCGTGTGGATCAACACCTATGGCTACACCGATGTACGCCTGCCGTGGGGAGGCTCGGGAGACTCGGGCCTGGGCCGCGAGCATGGCGACGCCGCCATCGAGAACTTCACGGAACCGAAGGCGATCTGGCTGTCACTGCGCTAGCGCCACGCCAGTGACACTGGCGCGAACTTCCACACCCCGCCCTGATGTGGCGGGGTTTTCGTTTGATGGCTGCGCGCGGAAAGCGTCAGCCGATCATGCGCATCGGCAGCAACGCATAGACGAGCGTGAGCACGCCAACGATGGCAGGCGACACGTACTTCAGCGCAAGACTCTGCGATTGCACGCCCAGATAGGCGTACATGCAGACCAATACCATCGCGCATGCAAAGACGAGGCCGTCATAGACTTGCATGGATGTCTCCCAGAGTGCGTTCTTCGACTACTTCTGTGATGACGGGCGTATTTGGGGGCGCCCGTGGTGCTGCCCACTGCAATCTATTTGCGCCGATGGTCGCGCCATCAAACGGGCGCGGCAATCATGGTAATCCCTTCGTTTCTGGCGTTTGATTGATGCTGCAGCGCGGGATCTACCGCGAATGGGACACCGCTTTGCGCGGCTGGGGATGTCAAGGAGGAAAACTGCCAATGTGGCTGTCCCCGTCCCGCAGGGGGGACGGGAGACGAAAACAACCGCTATGCGTTACCGCTGCCCGAAATGCGCGCTCCGGAACAACTGCTCCAGGCCGCGCGGCTGCGAACGCCAGTACTGCTTCGGTGCATCGACTTGCGCGCCCAGCTTGGCTGCCGCATGCCACGGCCAGCGCGGGTCATACAGCATGGCGCGGGCAATCGAGATCATGTCGGCCTCGTTGTTGGCGATGATCGCTTCGGCCTGTTCGGGTTCAGTGATCAGGCCGACTGCCAGCGTCGGCAGTCCTACCTCGGCCTTCACGCGCTGGGCATACGGCACCTGATAGCCCGGCCCGAGCTTGATGGCCTGCTGTGGCGATACGCCTCCGGTGCTCACATGCACAGCGGCGCAGCCACGCGCCTTCAATGCCTGCGACAGCGCGATCGTGCCATCGATGTCCCAGCCATTCGGCACCCAGTCCGTGGCTGACACGCGCATCCAGACGGGCCGGTCGGCCGGAAAGGCTTCGCGCACGGCGTCGAATACTTCCAGCGGAAAGCGCATGCGGTTTTCCAGGCTGCCGCCATATTCGTCGGTGCGATGATTGGCGATCGGCGACAGAAACTGATGCAACAGGTAGCCATGCGCGCCGTGCACTTCGATGCCGTCGACCCCCAGCCGCGCCGCGCGCTTTGCAGCGGCGACAAAATCATCGCGGACCTTGCGCAGGCCGGCTGCATCGAGCGCGACGGGAGGAACCTCTTCAGCAGCATGCGGCACGGCGGATGGCGCCACGGTTTGCCAACCAGTTGGCTCATCCGGGCGGATCTGCGCGCCGCCCTCCCACGGTGCACGGCTCGATGCCTTGCGGCCCGCGTGGCCCAGTTGCACCGCCACCGCAATCGGCGAGTACTTGCGTATGGCGTCGAGCACACGGCCCAACGCGGCTTCATTGGCATCGCTATAGAGACCAAGGTCGGCCGGCGAGATGCGGCCCTCCGGCGACACCGCCGTGGCCTCCACGATCATCAAGCCCGCACCGGACAGCGCCATGCTGCCAAGGTGGATCATGTGCCAGTCGGTGGCCGAGCCGTCCTCCGCCGAGTATTGGCACATCGGCGCGATGGCAATGCGGTTCGAGAGCGCAAGGTTGCCGATCTTGTACGGATCGAAGAGATGAGACATGGGGATATTCCTTGTGGTGCATCACGGATGCGGACAACGTCCCGACGATTGTAGTCGTCGCCGAAAAACCCCGTTGACCCTGCCTATGTCATGGAATATCGAATATCGCGCGTGAATCCATCGGCATTCTTCGCGCGTCTGCTCGCTGGCGAAGGCTTTCCACGCCGAATCAAAAGAATTCGAGAAGGCTTAGAACTTGGGAATCCGCAGCGTCTTGCTGATCATCAGGGACCCGCTCAGCACGAACAGCAGCACCAGGGGATGGAACGTGCCGGCACCGAGTTCGATCGCGCCGCCGGGCAGCGCATCGCCGATCAGGCCGCGCGATGCGCACCAGGCCAGAATGCCCGTCAGCACCACGCTGGTGGGAATCGGCGTGCCTTCGAAGTATTTGACCTTGCCTTGCGCCGAGCCTTCGGCCAGTGTCTCGGCCGTGACGTTGAAGCGCGCCAGCCGGCTGACGCCGCAGCAGACGAAGTAGATCAGCGCGGCCAGATCCCAGCCGCCGCGCATGCCGGCCGCGAAAGCCAGCGTGGCCGGGCCAACACCGAACGAGATGATGTCCGACAGCGAATCCAGTTCGCGGCCCAGCGCCGAATGGGCGTGGCGCCAGCGCGCGATGCTTCCGTCCAGCACATCGAAAATAAACGCGGCGGGCGCCAATGCCGCCGCGATGAAGAAATGCCTGAGCGAAGGGTCCGCGACGAAGTACATCGCGTAGAACACCGAGCCCATGCCGCACGCCGCATTGGCCAGCGTGAAGAAATCCGCCAACTGCAGGTCTCGCAGCATCGAAAAATGCCGGGGGCGCTGCTGAGGGGTGGACATGCGGCAGGCTCCTTCAGTTACCGGTCAAAGTACGGTATTGACGTGATGCACGGCGGGCGGCGCGGCAAAGCAGTCGCTGACGAGCTTGCGCCATTCCTGGAATTCGTCCGATTCGCGGAAATGGACCATGTGGTCTTCCACGGTCTCCCAGGCCACCACCAGCGCGTACTGCGACGGCTGCTCGATCGAGCGCTGCAGGTTCACGCCATGACAACCTCTGGAACGCAGGAACAGCGGCTTGGCCTTGGCCACATTGGCCTCGAACTGAGCTTCCATACCGGGCTTGATCGTGATCTGTGCAATTTCGTGAATCATGATGGGTCTTCTCTGGGTGGCTAGATATCGGTGCCTGTCTGACAGCGCGGCACGCGTTCTACCTTAGCAGATTTGCGCCGCGCGGCTTACTTCACCGTATGGCGCGCCAGGCTTTGCACCAGATATATGACCACCAGCGCATTGGCCACCGCCAGGCCGACATGCAGCCACGTGGGATGCCGCACGGCCTCGTACAGTTCCACCGGAATGTAGATGCCGCCCGACCATACGCCGAGCCAGTTGCCCCAGGCGCGCCCGTTCCACAGGCCATAGGCTTCGGCAAAGCGCATCAGCGCGTACACGGCGGCGGAGCCGCCAATCGCCCACAGGCGTCCATCCGATGGATGACTCAGCAGGGCCAGGAATACCTTGGGATAGTGGCTGGCGGGATTCAGGTGCAGGCGACCGACGATGGTCTCGGCAAGCGCCTGGGCGTCGTTATGCAGCAACGCCACCAGGCCCAGCCCGGCCAGAATCACCAGTGCGCCCTTGGCGGCCTCGAACAGGGCAATGCTTCTGAGTCCCAGTGCAGTACCGGCGTGCGCCATGACGAAATCGTGAAAGTCAGCGAAGTCGCCATTGTGCAACATCAGCGGCCCTGCCGCTCCACCATTGGTCCGTTGGCGTCGATACCACCGCCGGCTTCGAGCGGGCCGTTCACGGTCAGCGGGCCATCGACATAGAGGTCGCCGTGTACCACCATCGATCCGTTCACGGTCAGCGGACCGTGAAAGACCTTGAGCAAGCCGCGTTCGGACGGCGACGGGTAACCACGGCCCGGCGACGCGAACCACGCCGCTGTCAGCGGGCCATTGGCGTAGACGTTGCCGTCAACGCTGAGCGTGCCATTGATCGTGGCCGGTCCTTTCACGCGGGCGGAGCCGCCCACGGCGATGGAGCCGGTAATGGACTGCGCGGGGCAGACCACGGGCAGCAAGGAGCCGAGCAGGACAACTGCCGCGGCCATCCGGCGAAGGTTTGGCATATCGGCCCTCCCCAAAACAAAACCGGCGCGATGGTTCCAGTGTAGAAGCCTGGAATCATCGCGCCAGCGTTGAATGGTGACCGATTGTGTTTACACCCTCCTCCGCTGCACGGCAGAGCGCGCCGTGCAATGGAAGATGAACCAGCCTCAGTTCTTTGCCACGGCCTCCGGCAACGGACCCCAGCCACCGCCAAGGCTGCGCACCAGCGACACCGTCGCCGCGGCGCGCAGGCCGGCCACCGCGTTGGCATCGCGCTGCGACTGCAGCACCGTGCGGTCCGCATCGATCACCGTCAGGTAGTCGACGGCGCCGGCATCGTAGCGGCTGCGCGAGATGCGCTGTGCCCGCTTGGCACCGGCCAGGGCGCCATCGAGCGCCGTGGCCTGCTGGCTGAGCCAGCGCACGTCGGCCAGGCTGTCCTCTACTTCGCGGAAGGCCACCAGAACGGTCTGCTGGTAACGCGCCACGCTCTCTTCGTGCGCGGCGCGGGCGCCGGCCAGATTCGAGCTGTTGCGGCCACCGTCGAACACGGTCTGCGCCACCGTGGTACCCACCAATGGGCCGAGCATCCACGTGCGCGACGACCACTTGAACAGGTTCGACAGATCCGACGACTCGAAACCGAACAGCGCCGTCAGCGAGATGCGCGGGAAGAACGCCGCCTTGGCAATGCCGATGCGCGCATTGGCCGCCGCCATCTGGCGTTCCGCCGCCGCGATATCGGGACGACGTTCCAGCAGTTCCGACGGCAGTCCCGCCGGCACCGCCACCGGCGCCGTATCGAACGGCCTGGCGGCCAGTCCGAACTGCGACGGCGCCACGCCGGTCAGCACGGCCAGCGCGTGCTCCTGATTGGCGCGCCGGCGTTCGATGCCCGCCAGATCGGCGCGCGCGGTCCCCAGTTCCGATTCGGCACGAGCCGGGTCCAGGTCGGTCGTCTCGCCCGCTTCATAACGCTTGCGCAGCAGCGACAGCGAATCCTCGCGCAACTTGATCGTCGCGTTGAGCAGTTCGCGGTCACTATCGAGCGTGCGCAGTGCGAAGTAGGCTTGCGCCGTGTCGGCCTGCAGCGCGAGCTGCACCGAGCGGTACAGATCCTCGGCGCCCTTCTCTTCGGCACGGGCCGCGTTCACGCTGCTGGCCACGCGGCCGAACAGGTCCAGCTCGTAGTTGGCAAACAGGCGCGCCTTGTACACGGTCTGCGGCGAGACGCGCGTGCCATCGGGCAACCCTTGCGAAGCGGCCGACGGCTGCGTGCGCGTGGGATCGAAGCCCGCGCTCAGTTGCGGGTACATGTCCGCCTCGGTGGCGCCCGTGAACGCCCGCGCCTGCTTCAGGCGGGCCGCCGCTGCGGCCAGGTCCTGGTTGTGCGCGTTCGCGGCTTCGATCAGGCGGGCCAGCTCGGCGTCGCCGAACACCTTCCACCAGTCGCCGCGCTGCTGGCCTTCGGCCGGCGTGGCGGTCTTCCACTGCGCGCCTTCGGTGGCAGCCGCGTCGGCTTCCTTGAAGGTTGCGGCGGTGGGCGTCTCGGGCACCTTGTAGGTCGGTGCCAGCGAGCAGCCCGCCAGCACCAGCGCGGCGGCCAGGGCGCCAAGCTTGGGCAGGTACTGCTTCATCACGATGTTGTTCATGTCTTTCACCATCATTCTGCGGACGCCACGGCTTGCGAAGCCGACACATCCGTCGCAACCGCTTCACGACGCTGGCGGCGCGTGGCCAGCAGACGCAGGGCCACATAGAACACCGGCGTCAGGAACAGGCCGAAGAACGTCACGCCCAGCATCCCCGCGAACACGGCCACGCCCATCGCATGGCGCATTTCCGCACCGGCACCGGTCGAGATCACCAGCGGCACCACACCCATGATGAACGCGAACGACGTCATCAGAATCGGGCGCAGACGCAGGCGGCTAGCTTCGATCGCGGCCTGAACCACGGTGCGGCCCTGGTGCTCAAGCTCGCGGGCGAACTCGACGATCAGGATCGCGTTCTTCGCCGATAGCCCCACCAGCACGATGAAACCGATCTGCGTGAAGATGTTGTTGTCACCACGCGTCAGCCAGACACCGGTCATGGCGGCCAGCAGGCTCATCGGCACGATCAGGATCACGGCCAGCGGCAGCGTCAGGCTCTCGTACTGGGCAGCCAGCACCAGGAACACCAGCAGCACGCACAGCGGGAAGATCCACACACCCGCGTTACCGGCCAGGATGTCCTGGTAGGTCAGCTCGGTCCATTCGAAGCCGATGCCCTTGGGCAGCGTTTCCGCGGCGATACGCTCGGCGGCAGCCTGCGCCTGGCCCGAAGAGAAGCCTGGAGCCGGACCACCGTTCATGTCGGCAGCGGTAAAGCCGTTGTAGCGCGTCACGCTATCCGGGCCGAAGCTCTGCTTGACCCGCACCAGCGACGACAGCGGCACCATTTCGCCGGAGCTGCTGCGTGCCTTCAGCTGCAGGATGTCCTCGGCATGCTGACGGAACTGCGCATCCGCCTGCACCTTGACCTGGTACGTACGGCCGAACTTGTTGAAGTCGTTCACGTACGACGAGCCGAGGTAGGTCTGCAACGTCTCGAACACGTCCGTTACGGGCACGCCCAACTGCTTGGCCTTGGTGCGGTCCAGCTGCACGTCGAGCTGCGGCACGTTCACCTGATAGTTGCTGAAGATGCCAGCCAGCTCAGGCGTGGCGCGCGCCTTCGTCATGAACGCATTGGTCGCGTTGAACAGTTCGTCGTAACCCAGCGCGGCACGGTCCTCGATCATCATCTTGAACCCGCCGATCGTGCCCAGGCCCTGTACCGGCGGCGGCGGGAACACGGCGATGAACGCGTCCTGGATCGAGCCATACTGCTTGTTCAGGTCCGCGGCAATCGCGTTACCGGACAGCTCCTTGCTCTTGCGCTTGTCGAACGGGTCCAGCGTGACGAACACGATGCCGGCGCTCGGGCTGTTGGTAAAGCCATTGATCGACAGGCCCGGGAAGGCAACAGCCGATTCCACGCCCGGATGCTTGAGCGCGATGTCCGACATGCGACGGATCACGTCTTCGGTACGGTCCAGCGTGGCGCCGTCAGGCAGCTTGGCAAAGCTCACCAGGTACTGCTTGTCCTGCGCCGGCACAAAGCCCTTCGGCACCATCTGGAACACGCCCCAGGTAGCCACCAGCATCACGGCGTAGACGCCGAACACCGAGCCCTTGCGGCGGATCACGCCCTTCACGCCACGGCCATAGCTATCGGAGCTGCGGCCGAAGAAGCGGTTGAAGCGGGCAAAGAAGCCACCGAACACGCGATCCATGCCGCGCGTCAGCCAGTCCTTGGGCGCGTCGTGGCCCTTGAGCAGCAGCGCGGACAGGGCCGGCGACAGCGTCAGCGAGTTGAACGCCGAGATGATCGTCGAGATCGAGATCGTCAGTGCGAACTGCTTGTAGAACTGGCCGGTCAGGCCGGTCATGAACGCCAGCGGCACGAACACGGCGATCAGCGTCAGGGCGATGGCGATAATCGGACCGCTCACCTCGCGCATGGCCTTGTAGGTGGCCTCCTTCGGCGATAACCCTTCCTCGATGTTCCGCTCGACGTTTTCCACGACCACGATCGCATCGTCAACCACGATACCGATTGCCAGCACCAGCCCGAACAGGCTCAGCGCGTTGATCGAGAAGCCGAACGCATGCATCAGGCCGAACGTACCGACGATCGACACCGGCACCGCCAGCAGCGGGATGATCGATGCGCGCCACGTCTGCAGGAACAGGATCACCACCAGCACCACGAGCGCGATGGCCTCGAACAGCGTGTGCACCACGGCTTCGATCGAGTGACGCACGAACTGCGTGGGGTCATAGACGATGCTGTAATCCACGCCTTCCGGCATGTTGGCCTTGAGTTCGGCCATCGTCTTGCGCACGTCGTTCGAGATCT
Source organism: Cupriavidus sp. 291-E7 (assembly GCF_057798835.1). Classification (NCBI taxonomy): domain Bacteria; kingdom Pseudomonadati; phylum Pseudomonadota; class Betaproteobacteria; order Burkholderiales; family Burkholderiaceae; genus Cupriavidus; species Cupriavidus sp. 291-E7. Next base: position 49,301 of record NZ_JBYOJV010000023.1, on the reverse strand, counting down.
GGATCGCGTTGGAACCCGGCGACTGGAAGATCGGCAGCGCCACGGCGGACTTGTTGTCCAGCAGCGAACGCAGCGCATATTCCGACGCCCCGAGTTCGATACGGGCGATGTCCTTCAGGTACGTGACCACACCATCGGGCGAAGTCTTGACGATGATGTCGCCAAACTCCTCCACGGTCTGCAGACGGCCCTGCGCGTTCACCGACAGTTGCAGGTCGGTGCCCGGCAGCGACGGCGACTGGCCGATGACACCGGCCGCCACCTGCACGTTCTGCTCGCGGATGGCGCGCACCACGTCGGACGCGGCCAGGCCACGCTCGGCGATCTTCTCCGGGTTCACCCAGACACGCATCGAGTAGTCGCCCGAGCCGAACATCTGCACCTGACCCACGCCCTGGATCCGCGCCAGGCGGTCCTTCACGTTGATCAGCGCGTAGTTGCGCAGGTACGTCATGTCGTAGCGGTCGTTCGGCGACACCAGGTGGACCACCATCGTCAGGTCAGGCGAGCTCTTGACCGTGGTGATACCGAGCCGGCGCACGTCCTCCGGCAGGCGCGGCTCGGCCTGCGAGACGCGGTTCTGCACGAGCTGCTGGGCCTTGTCCGGGTCCGTGCCGAGCTTGAAGGTCACCGTCAGCGTCAGGTTGCCGTCGCTGTTGGCCTGCGAGTTCATGTAGAGCATGTCCTCGACGCCGTTGATCTGTTCTTCCAGCGGCGTGGCCACGGTCTCGGCGATCACCTTCGGGTTGGCGCCAGGAAACTGCGCGCGCACAACCACCGACGGCGGTACCACTTCCGGGTACTCCGAGATCGGTAACTTGAACATCGAGATGGCGCCGATCAGGAAGATCAGCACCGACAGCACGCCCGCAAAAATCGGGCGATCGATAAAGAATTTCGAGAGATTCATCTTGGTCTCGGCGAAAGCACTCCCCCTGGCCGTCCGCTCGCCGAGCGGACGCCATGTACAACTTCAGGGGGAAATTTCAGTTCGGTGTGTCTGGGCGGCGACGCTCAGCTCACCTTGGCCTTGTCGGCTTTACCCTCTTCCGCGGCCTGCTTGCGGTCGGGGGTGTTGCCGCGCGGCTCAAGCTCGCTGCGATAGGCCATTGCCACCGCCTTCGGTGCCACGGTGTCGCCGGGGCGCACACGCATCAGGCCGTTCACGACGATGTTCTCGCCCGGCTGCAGGCCCTTGCGGATGACGCGCAGTCCTTCGTACGTCGGTCCGAGTTCAACTTCGCGGTACACGAGCTTGTTGGCCTTGTCGACCACGAGCACGAACTTCTTGCCCTGGTCCGTGCCAATGGCGCGGTCGTTGACCAGCACGGCCGGATGCGGCAAACCGCCACCGAGCTTGACCTTGGCGTACAGACCCGGCAGCAGGCGGCCATCCTCGTTGTCGAACACGGCACGCACGCGGATGGTGCCGCTGCGCGTATCGAGCCGGTTGTCGATCGAGTGGATCTTGCCCTTGTGCGGGTTGCCGTCTTCGTTGGCCAGGCCCAGGAACACCGGCAGGTCATTCTTGCCACCGCCAGCGCCCGGCGCCGTGTAGCGCAGGTAGCTCTGCTCGTCGACGTCGAAGCTTGCGTACACCGGCGAGACCGATACCACCGACGTCAGCGGCGGCGAAGCCGCGCCCGCTGCCACGAGGTTGCCCACCGTGATTTCCGCACGCGATACCTTGCCCGCCACCGGTGCGACGATGCGCGTGTAGCTCAGGTTCAGCTTCGCCACTTCCAGCGCGGCTTGCGCACCGCGCACATCCGCCGACAACTCGCTGGCGGCGTTGATGCGTTCGTCGAACTCGCGGCGCGAAATCGCGTTGTCGTCCAGCAGGCGTTGCGCGCGGGCCTTCTCGGTCTGTGCATGCGAGGCACGTACCTGTGCCGCGGCCAGCGCCGCTTCGGCGCGGGCCACTTCAGCAGCGTACGGGCGCGGATCGATCGTGAACAGCGGATCGCCCTTCTTCACGATCGAACCTTCGCGGAAATGCACCGTTTCGATGGTGCCGGAAACGCGCGGACGGATTTCCACGCGGTCCACGGCTTCGATGCGGCCCGAGAACTCATCCCATTCGGTGATGGTCTGACCAACCGCCGCCGAAACTTCCACTGCCGGTGCCGGCGGCGGGGTGTTGGCCTGTGCTTCCCCGCCGTGCCAGGGTTGCAGTACCGAGGTTGCCACGCCCGCCCCAAGAATTGCCACGATGGCAAAGGCGATCAGCGTGCGTCGAGACTTGTAATTCATCTTTCTTCACTCCGTGTTTTCGTCGGGTTTCTTCAACTGGAAAAGCAAAACTCTGGGCCGAACGCCTCCCGCCGGCTCCAATGGGCCGGAAAAACGGGAACAACAAGGGGTCCTCCGTCCCGAATGGACGGAAGCAAAGCCACTACAGGGGTGCCAGCCTCAAAGGGCGCTGGCGGGAGAATCCGGCACCGTCACAGCAATCACGGTACCGGCCGGCGTTCGGACCGGATTACGAGGCGTCGTCAGCCTTGGCGAAACTTTCGCGCAGGAACCGCGCACCTTCTTTGACCCATGCCTGACACATCTCATGGGACTGTTCGACCCCGTCGCCACAGGCGCCGGGCATGATCAGGGCCCTGGCCGGAATCCCAGCCTTGGACAACTTCGCGGCGAAGGCTTCGCCCTCCGCGCGCAGCGCATCTTTTTCCGCCACCTGCACCAGCGTCGGCGGCAGACCAGCCAGCCGCGAAGCCAGTGCTGGCGCCGCATACGGGTGCACGCTGGCGGCCGGCGTCGGCAGGTAATCGCGATAGTTGCAGGCCAGCTTGCGCAGCATTTCCATCGGCACCTGTCCGCCGGACGACGCGTGCTGCAGGCACGGGTCGGTCACCGGCCGGATCAGCCATTGGCCCGCCGGCTGCGGCAGGCCGCGATCGCGCAGCATCTGCGCCGTGGCAATCGCGAGATTGCCGCCGGCCTCTTCACCTACCAGGGCAAAGCGCTGTTTGTCGACCTTGAGCTTCTTGGCCTGCTTGAGCACCCACGCCACCGTGTTGACCGCATCTTCGGGCGCTGCCGGGAATGGGTTTTCAGGCGCCAGCGAGTAATCGGGCGTCACCACCACGGCCGGGACCGACTCCGCCAGATCCCGCACCAGTTCCTTTGCGGCTTCCACGCCACCGTCGACAAAGCCGCCCGCATGCAAATAGAGCATCCAGGGCAACAATGGCGTACCGGCGCTCACAGGCCAATAACCTGCGGGGTAACAGACGCACACCGTCATTTCCCGCTCGCCGCTGGACACCACGTGCTGGACCACGAATGCCTCGCCCTGTTCTGCGGCCGGTTGCGCGGCGGAACTACGGGGAGTCGTGGTCTTGGTCATGGTTGTCAGGCGACCGGCAAAGGCCGTCGATTACTGTATTGCGATGCAGCGAATTATGGTGATTGACAACTGTGGGATAAAGCGAGCTATTGCCAATGCACTGTTTCTGCGTTGGAATAATCGCTGAAGTGAACCCACATGGCTTGAAATGGATACCAGAAATGTGATTCACTCCGGTCCTTCGGCATCTGCGCACTTGGGGAAACAGCGCAAGCGCCGACGCCCCAACCCCCACCCGTCCCCGCTCCGGCCGCCACTGGCGGACCGCCGGCAGCAAATCCAGGCCGCGCACTTGACATGCAGCGGACCCGATCCCGCCAGACATCCTTCGGAACGTAGCCCGGTCTTACTCCTTTCGAAAGCAACATCATGGATCGTCTTGTCTCAATGCAGGCATTCACACGGGTGGTGGATGTCGGCAGCTTTGCGCGCGCGGCCGAGTCGCTAGACCTGCCCAAGGCCACGCTCACCCGCCTGATCCAGAACCTGGAAACCCATCTTGGCGTCAAGCTGTTGCACCGGACCACGCGCCGCATCAGCGTGACCACCGACGGCGCCGCCTATTACGAGCGCTGCGTGCGCATTCTTGCGGACGTGGAAGAAGCGGAGCAGTCGCTGACGCGCCACAACAACTCGCCGCGCGGCACGCTGGCCGTGGACACCACGAGCGGGCTGGCGCAAATGGTATTGATGCCTCAACTGCACGACTTCTTCAATGCATACCCTGAACTGAAACTTGAACTGACCATCAACGGCAAGCCAATCGACCTGCTCAAGGAAGGCGTGGATGTGGTGCTGCGGGTAGGTGCACTCGACGAGGCGATGGTGGCCCGCCGTATCGGCCAGGTGAAACTCGCGTTCTATGCGTCGCCGATCTATCTGCGCCGCTTTGGCACGCCGGGCGACCTGACCGAGCTGGCCCAGCACAAGGCCGTGAACTTCCTGTCGAACCGCACCGGACGTGAAACGCCGTGGACGCTGATCCGCGGCGGCGAGCGTACCGAAGTGCTGCTGCCCTCGGTCATCTCCACCAACGATGCCGATGTCTACCTGGGATGCACGCTCGAAGGTCACGGCATCGCACGCATTTCGCGGGCAATGGCCGAGCCGTATATCCATAGCGGGCGGCTCGTGGAAGTCATGGCTGACTGGCAAACCGATGAACTGCCGATCTCGGCGATGTATCCGCAGAACCGGCATCTGTCGGCCAAGGTGCGTGTGTTCGTGAACTGGGCGGCCGAGATTTTCTCGCGCCACCCTCACTTCGGCGCCGCACCCCAGCAATTGGCGGCCTGATGGCTCGCTGATGGATGGCTCCCTCCCCCGTTTCGCGGGGCGAGGGAGTCGTTTGCGTAGTACCGCGGTACTTTTCCCGCCTTAGTTCTTTCCAATCTCCTGCAGCAGGCGCGTCATCAGGTACAGCCGCGGCACGATCGAATCGAGTTCCACGTATTCGTCGCGCGCGTGGTAGCCGAAGCCCGACAGCCCGAAACTCTCCAGCACCACCGCCTTGCCCGACCGGCCCGCAAAGCCGGCGTCGGTACCACCGCCGGTACCCGGAATCAGGATCAGCGAGCGCCCATCCATCTCCGCGTAGATCTGTTGCGCGCGCGCCGCGAGTTCCTTCGAGCGCGCATCAGCCACATAGGCCGGGCGGCCTTCCTCCATCGCCACGGTGGTTTGCGTCTCGGGAACCAGATGGCTCGCGTTGACCTTTTCCTGCAGCGCGGTCTGGAGCTTCTGCGCGGCGCCGCCGATGGTCACGCGGACGTCGCCAACCGCGCTTGCGCTTTCCGGAATCTGGTTCAGCGGACCGGTGGTCTTGGCCTGCGTCCAGTTCATTTGCGAACCCGGTATCAACTTGGCCGTGTCCCGCGTCTGCTGCATCTGGTAGGCCAGTTCGAGCAGCGCATTGCGGCCCAGCTCGGGCGCGGCGCCCGCGTGCGATGCCCGGCCCTTGACCTGCATCGTCGCCGTGGCGGTGCCCGCTGCCGCCAGCAGCAGCGACTCGGACTTGGCGATCGACTTGGCAACGTTCGGCTCGCAGGACAGCACCACGTCATGCTGCGCGGCCAGCGCGGCGATTGTTTCTCCCGAGCCAAGCGAGCCGATTTCCTCGTCCGGGTTGAGCAGCACGGTGATCTGCGCGTAGTCCTTCCAGCCCTGCGCCTTGAGGATGTCCAGCGAGTGCAGGATCACGGCCAGACCGCCCTTGTCGTCGGCAATACCGGGGCCGTAGAGGCGGTTGCCATCCTCGCGGATCGGCTGCGTTGCGAGGATGCCCGCCGCGTACACCGTATCCATATGGCCGATCAGCATGATCTTGCGCTTACCCGTACCGGTCAGCGTCGCCTTGACCATCGGCGCGGCACTGGTCGTCATCGATAGCCGCTCCACCTTTGCCCCCGCGGCCTGCAGCCGTTGCGTCGCGTAGTCGGCCATGCGCGTCAGGCCCTGGATATTGGCGCTGCCCGATTCGATCGACACCATGTCCTTGAGGGATTGCACCACCGCGGGCTGGGCCGCACGCGCGGCGTCTAGCAGGGCCGTATCGGGGCCGGCGGCCACGGCGGCGTTGCAGGATGCGGCCACAGCGGCGGCAATGGCAAGGCGGCGAAAGGAAATCGGCATGTTGTCTCCAGTTGTTTATTGGCAGTGTTATGGCACTCCAATGTAGCGCTTGCGCTATCTGCAAGGGAGGTCCAATATCGCCAATCCTGATGCCGATTCCGCCACCATGCCCCCGCAGAACGCGCAGCTCGCCCCGCTCCACGTCAAACTGCTCTGGCTGCCCAGCGCCATGCCAGGCACCCTTTTTACCGCGCTCGACGTCCTGCGCACCGCCGCCGGCGTGGCTCAGCTCCAGCAGCCGGGCGCGCCGGCACAGCTCACCTGGGAAGTCATCGGCGGCAACGGGCGGCCCTTGCCCGTCGACCTGCCCGGCCTGGAAAGCTCGCGCCGGGGCGCGCCGCGCCACGCGCAATCCCTGATCGTGATACCGGGCCTGATGGCCCCCAGCGCGCCGCGTCTGGGCGAACTGGCCACCAATGACACCGTCACGCAGCGCATGCTCGCGCGCCACATGGACGGGGGCGGCTGGCTCGCATCAACCTACACGGGCGTGGCGTATCCCCTGATGCTGGGACTACTCGATGGCGCGCGCTGCGGCGCGCCGTGGATGTTCCAGAGCTGGTTTGCGCAGCGGTTTCCGGCGTGCGACCTGTCTTCCGACGAACCAATGGGGCTGCACGGACGTGTGTTTCATTGCGTGGCGCCCGCCCTGCAGACCGAACTCATGCTACGTGTGCTGGGACACCTGCATGACCCGGATCTGGCGCAAACCGTGGCCCACCTGCTGCTTTATCAGCAGGAGCGGCAGCAATGGGTGCCCGAACTCGTGTCGCAGCGCTGGCTGGGCAAGACCGCTGACAGCCCTGTCTATCGTGCCATCGGATGGCTTCAGGCCCATGTTGGCGAGCCCTACCGCCTGGAGCAAGTGGCACGCGCCGCGGCGGTCAGCGAACGTACGCTGTTGCGGCACTTCCGGCAGGTCACGGGCCGCACGCCGCTCGATTACCTGCACCGGCTGCGCGTGGAGCGTGCACGCATGCTGCTGGAAGTGACCCTGCACGGCACGCATGCGATTGCCGAAGCGTGCGGCTATAGCGATGCCGCCGCGTTCCGGCGGCTGTTCCAGCGAACCATGCAGATGTCGATGTCGGAATATCGAACGCGCTTTGCGTTGCGCACGCGGCGCCGCTACTGGCGGGTGGAAGACCAGGCGGCGCGCGTCGGAGAGGCATCCCTTGAAACGGATGCCGGAGACTGAGTACTAGCTGCTCAGGGTGATATGGTTGATGACGTTTTCCACACCATGCACGTACCATGCGTCGCGCTCCACCTGCTTGCGCGCGCCTTCGCTCGACGCATAGCCATCGAGCGTCACCACACGGCCCTCGGTACGCACCCGGATGCGTGAGGCATCGACGAACGGATCGGTTTCCAGCACCAGCTGCAGCGCCTCGCTCAGTTCCTCGTCGCTGTCGGCCTCTGCCGGCGCCACCACGATGTCATTGATCACGTTGCGACAGCCGCGCGACCACCACGCGATCACCCCGGCCAGACGCATGTGGGACAGGCTGATCACCTGACCGCTGAGCATCACCGCCCCGTCGTGAACAGCCACCTCGATCCAGCCGCTGCGCTCGCCCACGGCCTCGCGTACCGGCTCCAGTTGTCCTTTCACCTTTGCACAGATCTTGCAATTACGGAAATCGATCGCACTCAACAGCCGCTCGCACACGGCTGCACGCAGGTCGCCGTCGCCAACCATCGGGCCGGCATGAGCGATGCGCAAATGGTCGATCACGGTGGTTACGCCGTCCACACGGCGCAACTGGGCTACGGCACGCGTCTTGTCCATGACGTCGACCACCTCGCCCTCCAGAATCAGGGCGCCGTCGGATAGCCTCAGGTGAATGGTGGGATGGAGTTGATGGCCCTGATATGGCACATGCGCCAACGCGGCTCGCGCCTGCGTCAACACCGCTTCGCTACTCAGCATGATGTGTGTCTCCCCATTTGACGTGGAGATGGGTGGGAAGCGCGCCCCTGCCTGCAAGCACGCGTAGCGCGGTGCGGCATGGCGCCGCTCCACACACGCATTATAGGAAGGGGGCGGACAATTTTGCCGCCCCTGGCAGGCCGCTGCATCTTGAGGCAGTTGGCGTTTCAAGCGGCCGTTGCACCGGGGTCCGGCACCCGGCCGGGTGCTTTGGAGGGCCGCCACGTCCCACAACGGCACCGGCTTTCAAAAGGCGCCCCCCGCCCCCATATCCAGACCTTCGGCTTTGACGAGATAAAGGTTGGACGGCAAAGATGGTGTAGAACGAGGGTGGGAAGGCTAATTCGTGGAAATGTGACTGCTGATGACCTCGAGGGCATCAATCACACCAAAGTGCAGCTGCCTCCAAGCCCGAGACTGCCCTTTTCGGCAGTGATTGGCAGCAAGGACACGCCATACCCTCAACGCATATTGCGGCGCACAAGGACATCCCGTATCATCCGCGATTCCCCATTTTGCGCACACCGGATTTTGCGGGAGGCGTTTTGCCTTGACTGTACGTGCGCCCCTCCACGATTTCGCTCGCACCCGCAGGCTCGACCCACTGTCATGTCCGCGACAAATCGTCGGCCATCCGTCCAGGAGAAAGTATTGGCAAATCCGCTTCGCGACGCTTCAGCACCCCGCAAGAACCCGGCCACGGCAAAGGCTGGCCGCCCCAAGTCGGCAGGAAAATCCGTTGCGGCTGAAACACCGCTGGACATCGCATCCAAGGCGCGCCTGGACGAGGAGCGCCAACGCCAGATGCGTGCGCTGATCGCGCTCGGCCGTGAGCGTGGGTATCTCACTCACGCCGACATCAACGATCATCTTCCCGACAATGTGACGCAAACTGCTGCGATGGACACCATCGTCAGCACGTTCAGCGACATGGGTGTGTCCGTGTACGAGCAGGCGCCGGACGCGGAAACGCTCCTGCTAAGCGACTCCTCGTCCGCCGCCGCATCCGATGAGCAGGCAGACGAAGAAGCCGAGGCGGCGCTGTCGACGGTCGACTCGGAATTCGGCCGCACGACCGATCCGGTCCGGCTGTACATGCGCGAGATGGGCGCAAGCGGACTTCTGACCCGGGCAGGCGAAATCGAGATCGCAAAGCGTATCGAAAGCGGCCTGCAGGACATGATTCAGGCTATCGCCACGTGCCCATCGGTTGTCGCGACGATTCTTGCCGATGTGGATCGCATCGTTGCCGGCGAAATGAGCATCGACGAGCTGGTCGACGGCATCAGCGACGACACCGCCGAAGGTGAAGCAGCTGAACCGCAGCTGGCTGCCGATGAAGCCGAAGTCGAAGCCGACGCCTCGGACGATGAGTCCGAAGAGGGCGACGACGACGAAGCTGAGGTCGTGGATACGGAGAAAGCCGACGCGGCCCGACTCGAACAACTGACTGCCGATGCGCTGGCGATTTTCGCGCGCGTGCGTGAGCTATTCGAACAGTTGCCCGATGCACCCGTAACGGGCAAGGCGCGCCAGGCAACCATTTCGAACGTGCGCACGCAGATCCAGCGCGAACTCGTGCCCATTCGCTTCACGGCCAAGACGATCGACCGCCTGTGCGCCAGCGTGCATGACCAGGTCGCCGAGGTTCGTGCGATCGAGCGCAGCCTCCTGGATATCGCCGTCGAACGCTGCGGTATGCCGCGCGAGACATTTATCGAGTCCTTCCCCGGCCATGAGACCGACCTGGAATGGACTGCCCGGATGGTGAAGACGTCGCAGGACTTTGGCGCGGCGCTGGAACGCCATCTCCCGGCCATCCAGGCTGGCCAGCAGAAACTGATCGCCATCGAGACGAAGGTTTCGTTGCCGCTGCAGCAGCTCAAGCAGATCAATCGCCAGATGAACGCCGCCGAGAAGACCATGCGGCAGGCCAAGCGCGAGATGACGGAAGCCAATCTGCGTCTCGTGATCTCGATTGCCAAGAAGTACGTCAACCGCGGCATGCAGTTTCTGGATCTGATCCAGGAAGGCAATATCGGTCTGATGAAGGCAGTCGACAAATTCGAATACCGGCGTGGCTGGAAGTTCTCAACGTATGCCACGTGGTGGGTCCGGCAGGCAGTCACCCGTGCGCTGGCCGATCAGGCGCGGACGATTCGTGTGCCGGTTCACATGATCGAGACGATCAACAAGCTGAACCGGATTTCGCGCGAGATTCTGCAACAGACGGGCCAGGAAGCCGATCCTGCCGTCCTGGCGGAGCGCATGTCGATGTCCGAGCAAAAGGTGCGCGATATCCTCAAGATCGCCAAGCAGCCGATTTCGCTTGAGACCCCGGTAGGCGACGACGACGCCACACTGGGCGACATGATCGAGGATGCCTCCGCGAGTTCGCCCGCCGAGGCCGCAATTCGCGTGAATCTGCGCGCAGCGATCGATGAAGCACTTGACGCGCTGTCGCCACGCGAGGCCAAGGTCTTGAGGATGCGATTCGGGCTCGATATGGCCACGGATCACACGCTGGAAGAGGTCGGGAAACAGTTCGACGTGACCCGGGAGCGGATCCGTCAGATCGAGAGCAAGGCGATGCGCAAGCTGCTGCACCCAAGTCGGGCAGACAAGCTACGGGCGTTTCTCGAACGTTGAACTTCGGCGCGAGCGCGCCTTTCAGTGGACTGCAACAGATCCGCAGCGATCACGCATCGGCATGATCGCTGCTTGGACCCGATGCACTACGGCGGGGAAATTACAGCGGCTTGATGCTGCCTGCCTGCTTGCCCTTAGGGCCTTGCTTCACTTCAAAGCTGACCTTTTGGCCTTCTTGAAGCGACTTGAAGCCGTTGCCTTGAACTTCGGAGAAGTGTGCGAACAGATCGTCACCGCCGTCGTCCGGCGAGATGAAACCAAAACCCTTCGCATCGTTAAACCACTTCACAGTACCGGTTGCCATTTTCTAAATATCCCAACAAAAGCTAGATGTAGATTGATGCCGTCGGCATTCGCCAGACGTGCAGCTATCTTGTATCACAGTTAAGCCGCCGCCGCCAATTGGGTTTATTTTGAGGTCCTTGGCCCACACGGCACCCCGTGAGGCCCCGGATTGGCTCGCCGCGCGTCAGATTTCGACCAAACGGCGCCACGACCCTGCGGAATTCCGCCGCGAACCACCCTCCCCCTGCGCGCATGCACACCCGGGCGATCGGCAGCCCCACCGTCACGAACCGGACTGAAGATCCTCGAAAATCTGTTCCGCGAGGAAATCACAGGGTGGACGCCTGGACTTGGAACTGCGCGCCAGAATCAACTCCAGCGGAGGCAAGTCGGGCAGTCCGTGAGACCGTCCGAGCGTTGTGAGATGGGGCGGGATGGCACACTTGGCCAGCGCCGCAACGGCCAGGCCGGCATCCACCATGCTGAGCAAACCCAGCAGGCTCGGGCTTTCATACGACGTGCGGTGCGGGATTTTTGCGCGGTCGAGACTGCGAATAGTGTTTTCCCTCGCAACACTTCCCGGCATAAACACGGCAATGGGCAACGGCCTGTCCTCCCAGATGCGAGGACCGTTTGCCTTGGCCGCCCAGGCCATCGGCTCATGTCGCAGAAAATCGCCAGACAACCCTTTCACCCGCGTTCCGCAGGCCAGGTCCACCGTACCGTCCTTGACCAGCGGCCCCAACGCGCTACTGGGTAGCCCCATCACCTGAATTTCCACCTTCGGATACGAAGCGGAGAACTTCTTCAGCACGGAAGGTAGAAGCGAAGACGCGTAGTCGTCGGGAACCCCAATGACGACCTTGCCTGTCACCTCTGGCCGCACAACGGCGGCCCAGGCTTCATCGCGGAGCGCCAGCATCCGCCGCGCAAATCCCAGCAGTACTTGCCCCTCGTGCGTCAATGCGACGTTGCGCGCCCGCCTGACGAAGAGCTGCCGGCCCAGCGACTCTTCCAGGGCCTTGATCTGCATGCTGACGGCGGACTGAGACCGGCTGACCGCTTCGGCGGCCCGGCTCATGTTGCCCGTTTCGGCAATGGCGACCACGGTCGCCAGCACATCATGATCCAACGACTTCATAGGTATCAGGAAAACTGAAAGTAACGATCAATATTATGCGATTTCATTGTCGGAATGCCCATGCGATATTGACGACCATGAACCGATGAGAGACGGGCTCTTCCTTTTGAACACCCGCCAACGTTAAGCGGACACAGGCATGGAAATCTCTGGCACCCCCACGTCATTGCTCGATCATCCGCTGCGCGCAGCGCTGGCCGCCGAACTGCACGCCCGTCCGTTTCTCCGGCTCAAAGGCAGTGCTTCCATCACGCATTACGCCATCTACACGGAAAACAGGCCGGACGTGCATGACCAGCTCCTGCGCTCGCTGTGCGCCGAGACGGGGATGGCGGCGCCTCCCGATGGCGCCCGACACTATGCCGAGCAGTCTGCCTTCGGGTGGCACCTGAAATGGGAACGGCACACCGAATTCTCGACGTTCACATTCGTCGCGCCACGCAACGACCACGCCTATTTCGACGATCTCGCCATCAAGGGTGTTCCGCCTCAATGGCTGGAAACGCTCTGCGGACTTCGATTTCACGCATTGCAAATGGAATTGCTTTCCGCCGGTGCTGGCGAGGCGGTCTGCAGCCACCTTCGTGACTGGCTGGCCGGGCCAATGATCGTCGGCAGCCAGGTGCTCGATGGCGGGAAAGTCTTCAGCGATTGGACGATCGGCGCGGACGGTCACATGCGCATCGTCGCCATCGACGACGATTTTCGGGAAGAGCAAGGCGGCCGGTTGCTCCAGAGGCTCTACGAGATTGAAACCTATCGAATGATGGCGTTGCTCGCCCTGCCCGTCGCGCGAAACATGAGTGTCGACCTGGACGATATTCATGCCTCGCTTCAAGCGCTGATGCGCAAGATGGATGCGCAACGCGCCGGCGTGAACGACGCCGAGTTACTGGTCAGCTTGACGGAGCTGGCCGCGCGCGTGGAATCGCTTGCCGAGCATGGCGTGCGCTTCAGCGCCTCCTGGGCTTATGAGCGGCTTGTGCTCGCGCGAATTCAGGAACTGCGTGAACAACGGATCGAGGGTATGCCCATGATCTCCGAATTCATGGAGCGCCGCTTTGGCCCCGCGATGGAGACGTGCAAAAGCGTCTGGATGCGGCATGAGCAGCTGGCGGCACGCATCGCTCGCGCGGTCGACTTGCTGCGCACCCGGGTCAACCTCACCCAGGAGCGCGACGTCACGCGGCTGCTCGCCGGACTCGATCAAACATCGCGCAACCAGCTGAACCTGCAGCACGCTGTCGAGGGTCTTTCCGTTGCAGCGATCTCGTATTACGTCCTGTCGCTTGCCGCGGCTGCCTTCAAAGCCCTGCACGTCATGAAATTGCCCATCGACCCCGAGCTGGCCGAGGGGCTTCTGATTGCACCGGTGATTCTGGCCGTCTTCACGATCACCAAGCGCAGCCGGGCCCGCCATTCGCAGAGCGTGCGCGACGCTCACAGCATCGGCGCGGTCAAGCAAGCGTCCACACAGATTTCCTGAACCATCCCCTGCTTCGGCTCATCCGACATGATTACCCCGTCTTCCGCCACCACATTTGCACGTCCTTTCGGCCTGCAACCCGCTGCCAGCAAGCAGCCGACGACGAGCCAATTTCAGGCAAGCCGATCCTCGTCATCCGGCAGGACGCCGACGCAGGTGTTGCTCGACAACTCCAACGATCGGCCCGATATCTTCTTGATTGCCGTGCTTGGCTATAACTGACGCACCGGGGACCGGCCCCGGCTGACTCGCCTAGTTCCTGTCGGTCTGCAAGAAGAACTCGACTCGCTCGTCACCAGCGCCGACCGCTTCACCAAATGTCAGCCAGCCATGACGGCTGAGCGCGACTTCATCGCGGCGCAAAATGAATGCCTCTTCACCGTCGAATCTGACGTGGGTGCCATTCGAGCTTCTGTCGACCAGCACATACCGCCCTGCGCGCGGTTCGACTACCGCCTGGAAGCGAGACGCGCGCCGGTCCAGCACGATAACGGTCATGCTGCCGTCCCGGCCAATCGTGACAGGGGCCGATCCGGCGGTCATTTCCACCAGCATGTCCCGATATCGCAGCGTGAGAAATCCGCACTCCACCGATCTCGGACTCGACTCGTCCACCAGCGTGAGATCGGTGCCCTCCTGCCATATCCCCTCGAACAACTCCACGGGCTGATCCCTGCCACGGACCTTCATCAGATAGAGGCTGCGGGTTCGCTGTTGCAGACTGACAGGGAGCTGTTCCACCGCCTCCCGGCTGGTAAGTATCTGGCCCCGGGAAGCCAGGCTCCTGAGTCGAGCGGCCAGGTTGACCGCGTCACCAAACACATCGCCGGATGCCTCCAGCAGGATGGGGCCGTGGTGAAACCCGATGTGGAGCGACAAGGACATGCCAGACACCGGCGCCATCTCCGCCACGCAAAGCTGCATGTCGACAGCCGCGAGCATCGCATTTTCCGCCGAGGGAAATATCGCCAGGACCTCGTCACCGATGGTCTTGATGACGCGTCCTTGCCAAGCGCCCGCACAGGACGCCATGACCCGGATGCACTGGCCAATCGCCGCCAGCGCAGCCGCGTCGCCGGCCAATTCGTAAAGCCGTGTGCTGCCGCTGACGTCCGCGAACATCACTGCCCCATGCGACATGTCGCGCTGCGATTCTTGGTTCATATGCGTCGAGACCTATGCCGAGCCATTGCACAGGGCGGATCGGGCACTCGCCCCGACGTTCGCAACCCTGCACTGGAATTCTGGCACCGCGATTCGCGTAGCTCAACCGGAAACCGATGAACGTAAGCAGACATCGGCGATCGCTACGTTTGCCTTGTCCGGCTGTCCCGGAACCGTGCGCCGTTGTACACGCGCCTTGCTCCCCGCCCCGATCCCGCGTCTAATGATCCGAAGCGGACAGCGCAGGTAGGAGGCGATATGCATTGCGCCGAATGCGACTTCGAAAACCTTGCGGGTGCCAGATTTTGCGAAGCATGCGGGGCACGGCTTGGACGTCGTTGCCCGCGCTGCGGCGAGGACGCGAGCGCCACCGCGAAATTCTGCCGGGCTTGCGGCACCCCGCTAACAGATGCCGAATCGGCGTCCGTCACCGCACCTTCATCTGCCTCATCTGCCATCCCGGAAAATTCCAGCGGCGCCCGCCCGGCGGACCTGGCCCCTGTTCACTACACGCCACCGCATCTCGCGCAGCGCATACGCGCCGAGCAGGCCGCGATGGAAGCCAAGGGGGGAACTGGCGGCGAGCGTAAGACCATCACCGCACTCTTTGCCGATATGGCTGGGTCCACGGCGATGATCCAGGATCTGGACCCGGAAGAAGCACGTCGCCTCATCGATCCCGTCGTCACGCTGATGATGGAGGCGGTGCACCACTACGAGGGCTACGTGGCCAAGTTCCTTGGCGACGGCGTCCTGGCGTTGTTCGGCGCACCCATTGCCCACGAGGACCACGCACTGCGCGCCGTCTACGCTGCGCTGCGGATGCAGGAAGCCATGCGGCACCTCAGCGATCGGGTGCGGCTGGATCGCGGCGTTCCGCTGCAGATTCGCGTCGGCATCCACACCGGCGAGGTGGTCGTCCGGTCCATTCGCAAAGACAATCTGCATACCGACTACGATCCCGTGGGGCATACGATTCACATTGCATCCCGGATGGAAGGCATTGCCACGCCGGCTTCGATTCTGGTCAGTACGTCCACCCACAAACTGGCCGAAGGCTATTTCGAGTTCAAGGCGCTGGGCACCACCGATGTCAAGGGCATGCGAGATCCCCTCGACGTCTACGAGGTGCAGGGGCTTGGTGCGTTGCGGACCCGCCTGCAGGTTGCCGCGCACCGTGGCCTGGCACGGTTCGTCGGCCGCGAGGAGGAACTGCAGCAACTGCACAATGCCCTGGCGCTGGCCAGGTCGGGAAAAGGGCAGATCGTCGGCGTACGTGGCGAGGCCGGGGTAGGAAAGTCGCGTCTGTTCCACGAGTTCAAGGGGCGAGCGCAACAAGGCTGCCAGGTGCTGGAAACGTTCTCGGTCTCCCACGGCAAGGCATTCGCCTATCTGCCACTGATCGAACTGCTGAAAAATTACTTTCAGATCGGCGCGCAGGACGCGCAGCGGGCATGTCGGGAAAAAGTGACCGGCAGACTGCTCACGCTGGATCGTTCGCTGGAAGCGCACCTGCCCTACCTCCTCTTTCTGCTCGGCGCGAGCGAGCCGGAGTCCGCGCTACCCACGATGGACCCAGTCATCCGACGCCAGCGGACCTTCGAAGCCATTGCGCAGCTACTTGTCCGCGAGAGCGTCGACCAACCGCTGCTGATCGTCTTCGAGGACCTCCAGTGGCTCGATGGCGAAACAGAGGCATTCCTGAACCTCCTCATCGACCACGTGCCCGACGCGCAGATACTGCTGCTGGTCAACTACCGCCCCGAGTACGCGCACGAGTGGGGCCGCAGATCCTGCTACACCCAACTCCATTTAGAGCCACTGGGTCCCGCCGAAGCCCGGGGGCTGCTGACAGCGTTGCTTGGCGACGACCGCAGCCTTGCGCCGCTCAAGGAACTGGTCCTGGCCAAGACGGAAGGCAATCCGTTCTTCATGGAGGAAGTGGTTCAAACCCTGGTCGAGGAGGGCGCGTTGCTTGGCCATCCCGGTTGCTATCGCATTGCAACAGCCCCGGCCCTGCTGCACATTCCCACGACGGTCCAGGGCGTGCTGGCCGCCCGCATCGACCGGCTCGCTCTGCCGCAGAAAGAGCTATTGCAGACGCTGGCCGTCATTGGTAAGGAATTCCCCTTGCGTCTTGTCCGCCTCGTCACCGCTTCCGATGAAAGCCAGTTGCATCCGCTGCTCGCCGACCTGCGGGCGGCGGACTTCATCTACGAGCGCCCCGCCTTCCCGGAGATTGAGTACGCATTCAAGCACGCGCTCACGCAGGAAGTTGCCGCCAACTCGCTCCTGATCGCCCGGCGCAGCGAACTGCACGAGAACACGGCCCGAGCCATCGAGACGCTGTTTCCGGATCAGCTAAACGACCACTGCGGCGAACTCGCTCACCACTACAGCCTGAGTGGAAATATTCCGAAAGCGATCGAATATCTGCACGGCGCGGCCCAGCAGGCGCTACAGCGCTCCGCCCAAGCGGAGGCCATCCGGCATCTCGGAACGGCACTCGACTTGCTCGGACACTTGCCCGATACGCCGGAACGCGCACGCCAGGAACTTACGCTGCTGCTCACGTTGGGACCAACCCTGATGGCGACTCGCGGCCAGGCATCCCCAGAGGTCGAAAGCACCTACCGGCGTGCGCTGGCGCTATGCGAGCACCGCGAAGACACTTCCTATTTCTTCTCGGCGCAACTGGGGCTATGGGCCTTCTATCAACTGCGGGGCCAGTACAACGTGTCATCGCCGCTGAGCAAGCGGCTCGTTGGTATGGCGCTACGCTCGCAAAAGCCGAACCAGCTCGCCGAAGGTCACCGCGTCGTCGGCGCGACGATGTTCCGTCTCGGCGAGCTCGAACAGGCGCGCACCCACTTCGAACAGGTGCTGGCGCTGCGACGCCCGGAACCGCCCCAATACGATTACATGATGGGGTATGGACGAGATCCCGCTGTTCATGCCATGAGTACGCTCGGCTGGATTCTTTGGTACCAGGGCTGGCCGGATCAGGCACGAGCGCGCTGCCATGAAGCGCTGGCGATGGCACGCGAGCGTCCAGACACCGTCAACCTTGCGCTTTGCCTGGTGTTTGCCGCCGAAGTCCACCGCCGCCGGCGCGAGGTGCGAGAAACCGGTGAGTACGCCAAGGCCGCCATCGCCGTTGCGTGCGAACAGGGATTCCCGATCTATCTGGCATGGGGCACCGTGCTGCAGGGATGGGAAATGGCAGAGCAGGGAAATCCTGCGGAAGGTATTGCGCGCATCCATCAAGGCTTGACTGCCTATGCTGCAACCGGCGCGTCGCTGGGTCGCCCCAATCTCCTCGCCATGCTCGCCGAAGCCTGCGGCAAGGCCGGCAAGCCCGAGGCAGGCGTGGATTACCTTGCCGAAGGACTCGATTTTGCGCACGACACCGGGGAGATCATCGACGAAGCCGCACTGCATCGCCTGAAGGGAGAACTGATACTTCAAATCTCCCCGCAACGGGAAGACGAAGCGCTGGCGTGTTTTCAGAAGGCGACCGAGGTCGCGCGTCACCAGGGTGCCCGGTCATTGGAATTGCAGGCTACGCTCGCCCTCGCCCGCCTGTGGCGGCACCAGGGCAAGCCCGATAGTGCACGGGAGATTCTGTTGCCGATCCATCGCACCTTTACGGAAGGCTTTGACTTGTCCGACTGGAACGAGGCCAAGGTCGAACTCGAACTACTGATCGCATAGAAAGATGCCACAGTCCTTGCGCCAGTCCTCGCGCTCCCCGATGACCCATGCAAGATCGATTGCAATGCGCGACCGGTTTGTCGCGCTGTGGGCGCGCTGTGGCGGCATGCGCGGCGAGGCGGTCTATGCCGACCTCTCCCGCCGCTATGCCGAGCTGGCGCGGCACTATCACACGCTGCAGCATGTGCGGCGCTGCTTGCGGGACCTGAACTGGGCGCGCTGCGCAATCGCCGATGTCGACGTGGTCGAACTGGCGCTGTGGTGCCATGACGTCATTTTCACCCCCGGTGCGGCTGACAACGAACAACGCAGCGCCGCGTGGTTCCGACAGTGGGCGCAAGCCGATATCGCCGGCATGGAGCGCGTCAGCGAACTGATTCTGGACACGTCGCATACCCAGCCGCCGTCGGACGCCGCGGGTCGGTTCACCGTTGACATCGACCTGGCTGTCCTGGGCTATCCGCTGGCATGGTTCCGCCGAGACGCTGTGCATCTACGTGCGGAGCGTCCCGATCTCGACGATGTCACCTATGACAGCCGCGAACGGGGATTTCTGGGCGCGCTGATGGCCCGCCCACGCATCTACCTGACCGAGCCGTTTTACGCACGCTATGAAGCCCTGGCACGCGCGAACCTTGCGTGGCGGCTTGCACAGCCATCGCCGCCCGGCCCCGCATCACCACTCAGAGAAACTCCGCTTTGATATCGACAGTCGATTTCTGGCCGACGCTCTCGTAGTGTTGCGCCAGCCACGCGGCAGCCTGCTCCCGGCCCTGGTCTCGCAATTGGCACAGGAACGACCAGTCGCCGTTGTACTTGCTCGATACATGGAGCGCGGCCATCGTCTCGTCGGAGCGAATCGAGTGGATCAGCATTTCCTTCATGTCGTCGCCATCCACCCTGCCCTGCTGAATCAGCGCGGTGACAAACGCAATCGCGCGCATCTCGCGCATCAGTGACGAGTTGAAGCTGACCTCGTTGAGCCGATTGAGGATATCCGCGGCAGTGGTCGGCACACCTCGGCGAATAATCGGATTGATGTGCACGATCACCACGTCCCGCGTACTGCATTCATAAATCAGCGGAAAGATGGCGGGATTACCGACGTACCCACCGTCCCAGTAGTACTGGCCTTCGATTGCCACTGCCTGGAAGAGCGTGGGCAGACATGCTGAAGCAAGCACGGCCTCGACGCACAAATCGGCGCCCGAAAAGAGCCGGATCCTGCCGGTCTCGACATTCGTCGCGCACAGAAACAACCGGATGGGACACTGCTTGCGCAACACCCCGAAATCCACCTGCCGCTCAAGCACGTCGCGCAGGGGATTCATGTTGTAGGGATTGAACTGGTAGGGAGACAGCACGCGCAGGGCCATATCGGCCATCGCATACAACGGCGAATAGTTCAGACCAAAACTATGCGATCCCTTCACCCACGGGAACCAGCGAAATGGGCTATAGCGCTGCGCGGACTGCGCGATGGCGAACCAGAAATCGTGCAGCGCCTGGCGCGCGCCATCCACGCCGCCCTGCATCAGACCATTTGCCAATACCGCGGCGTTCATCGCGCCCGCGCTTGTGGCACTGACGCCCTCGATGGCAAGCCTGCCGTCTTCCAGCAAGTAATCGAGGACGCCCCACGTAAAAGCACCGTGCATACCGCCGCCCTGCAACGCCAGGGCCACGGGCTTTGCGTTCTTGTTGTCCATCGCTGCCCCTCCCGCTGGGCGGCGTGCCACCGCCCCTCTTCGGCTGCGTACCGGCTTTGTATGTTGTGCCGCACTTTTGCTTTCGACACCGGCCAGCCGCCGGCGGCCACCGTCCTGAAATTGTAGTGAAGATATGCGGCCTGCTGGCTGACATCGGTGCGGCCTGGCGTTGGGCGGAACCAGCCCGGTGCGCACCGCGGCGAGTCTCGCCGCCATCTTTGGTACCATCCTGCCCGACAACAAGCACGCAACCCTGGGGAACGAGGCACTATGGGCAAGATTGGCGATCTCGCAGTGAGATTTCGGGCGATTCCTGCTGTGCTGGCCTGCTCGCTATTCGCGGCCTGCACGACAACGGCACCGTCCTATTCCGGGCGCCAACTGTCCACGTACGATATGTCGACCGAGTATGCGACCGAGTACTCGCCGGACGGGTTCACCTTGCTGGTCCACCACCGGTATCAGCAATTCACGATGCTTCGCAGCACCGCTGTGACCGAGTGCAAAACGGCCGCCAGCAATGTTGCCACTAGCCTGGCCAGCCGATGGAACCGGAAGCTCGCGCCAGTGGACGACATGCGCGTCCAGTTGAGCACCAGCAGAAATTGGCTCGGGAAAATCACCACTTGTTCAGCCACGGTGCCAGTCGTCTGGGAACACTGAGACGGACCAACGGAAGTCCAACAGCGTCCCAATCGGTCTTTAGTGACTTGATTCCATGTCGGGATTCGCTTCGCCATCCCTGGTTGCGATCAACGATTTCGGCACCAGCAGGATCAGCGGCAGAATCAGCGCGTACACCACCGTGGTAGCGACCACACAGTAGGTAAATCCGAGAGCGGCGCCGCTGTGATAGATCCATGATCCCAGCAAATCGCCGGCCCGCGCCGAGAATGCGAGGACCCCGTCCACCAGCATCATCAGCGTTCCTTGCAGGCCCGGCGGACATGACCGCATCGCCAGATCGAAGTAGGCTGCGGTGGCGATACCGCCCATCAATCCGATCGGTACCGCGAGTGCCAGCGCAAGGTTGGCCGAGTCGATAAACGCCAGCGGAATCATTTGCGGCACGGCGACGATCGTTCCCCACCATAGCAACTTGTTCAGCGATACCCGCTTGCACAGAAAGCCGTACAGCAGGAACGTCGGGACAAAGGCGGCCGCGAATACGCCGTTGTAGTAGGAGTAGATGGCATCGGACGCGTGCAGGTCGTTCGTCAGATAGAACTGCAGCGGCGTTGCCGATCCCGGAGCGAAGTTCCACAAGAAACAGATGAGAAGTGCCGGGTAGACTGCCCGGTGTTTCAGGAGCCGTTTGACGTTTTCGACGAAGTGCCCACCGCTTGCCTGAGGGTTGTCATAGGCGTGATCGAAGACGGAGATCGGCTTCCACAGCCCGAACACGGCAATCGATAACGCGACAATCGCCATCAGAAGGAGCGCCTGCTTCGCGGCAAGATGATCGGAGACATATCCCGAGGCGAACGCCCCTGCCACGACAGGGACGGAGCTGACCGCGTTACCCAGCGCGCTTAGCCGCCCGGACATGGACTTCTGCTGCCCCACCAGTGCGATCAAGCCTTGATAGGCCGCGGCGATAAATCGGGAGGACAGCATTGCCAACAGCATCCCGACGATCAACCCCGTGTAAGAGGTACCCGAGTACGCCATCCAGAAAAATGCGCCGGCGGTGACCGGGGCGAAGATCAGGAAGAAGCCGCGATCGCGCATGCCCAGCGGATTCCAATGATCCCGCGCGAGGCCAAAGACGAATGCGACGTATACCGGTATGCCAGTGACCAGCCTGAACATCGAGATCTCGGTAGCCGTCGCATTGAGCTGATTCTTGAGCAGGTACGAGGTCTGGATGTCGACCAGATAACCGGCCGGCGTCGCCAGATGGACGAACAGCGTCAGCCAGCCAAAATACAGCAGGGTTCGGTGGTTGCCCGCGTAACCATTGCGATCGTGAGTGGCCGGCATGCGAGGAGGCGAACAGCGCGACGGAAGGCCGAACGCTCAGCGGTGAAGGCTATCGGCGTCACGCACTCGACCGCGCGTGCGGCCGGGCCGGTGGCCGATCGTCAACATGCGCGTGCAGCACGTGAGCATCACCGGAACCGTCAGAGCTTGTAGCCGAACTGCCGCAGCAGCGCCTTGCGGTCGGCGACATCGTCCTCGCTCTCCACGCCGAGCGGAGGTGCACCATCGACCACGCCCAGGATGCCTCTGCCCTGATCCGTCTGCGCGACGATGACCTGGGTAGGGTTGGCCGTCGCGCAATAGATGCGGCACACCTCCGGCACAGCACGCACGGCACCCAGCACGTTCACGGGGAAGAAGCCATCGCCGAGGAAAATCACGAAGGTATGGCCGGCGGCAATCGCCACGGCATTCTGGCAAGCCAGGTCGATCATCGATTGATCGGTTCCCGACCAACGTACCAGCCGCTTGCCGGAAGCTTCGCAGAACGCCAGGCCGAAGCGGATACCGGGAACGGTGCCAACGAGCGCCTCGTGCAGGTCCTCGACGGTTTTTATGAAATGGGATTGCCCGAGAATGAAATTGGTGGCCTCGGGCTTAGAGACCTGCACCATATTGAGTTCCACGGCCGCTCTCCACGTTTTGCTCACTGCGTCTATGGTAGGTGTCGGCTTTTCGATTGCAAATCCAGACGGCAACGTGTCGATATCCGCGCGATGTGGGCCTATCGGCTCGGCACAGCCGTTCGCTCATCCAAACGATGGATGGGCAACCGGGACGCCGTGTGGCAAAAAGTGCCTAGCTCGAAGCAAAAGTTGACCCACCTGATTCAACGGGCCAGCACGGACACTTCAACCGGGGATAGAACATGACCACGGCGCGCGCGACAACGAAAGGCGAAGCCATTCATCTTCTCGAAGCCGCAGAAGTCGGACTCATTCAGCTCGACTACGAGACCGGCTGGCAAGACAGCTCCGAACTCAAGCGGCTGGGCGCGGAGGCAGGCATCCGTGTCGAGTATCGCGGACATGAAAGCATTGCCGTCGAATCCCCCGCGGCGCTCGCTGCGGGCTTGAAGCGACCCAAGCTCACGTTCCGGCAACGCAATCTCTTTTGCCAGTTCGAACTTTCCAGCTTGTCCGCGCGAGAACTCGAAGCCCTCGAAGCCAAGGCCGCCAGGCTCGGCGACTACATTCTTGCCGGGCACCTGCTGCGGGAACGCGACGCGACGTGGTCCGAGTAATTCGGCGGGTAATCGTGCGCGGAATCGTGCGGGTGGTCACGCCGCGCTGACGAGCGGCGACCCTCGCACGACAGTTCCTTTGCGTGATCCGCGGCAAGCATCAGACTCGCTCGGGCACCTTGCCCACATAGCGGCCCCGTGGCCGGATCACCTGGCCAACGGTCAGTTGCTCCAGGCTGTGGGCAAGCAGACCCACGCTGCGCGCCGTGGCGAACATGCCGAAGGCCGCGTCGTCGGGCAAGCCATAGTGCGTAACCAGGGCCGCCAGTGCCACGTCGATATTGGGCTGCAAACCAGTCAGCCGCGTCGCCTTTTCCACAAAGCGCGCAACCACGGGCGACGGATCGAACAGGTTGAGCAGTGCCGTCGCGCGCGGGTCGCCATCGGGATACAGGTGATGACCAAACCCGGCCAGCGGCTGGCCAGTAGACAGATGATGGGCAAGCACTTCGTCTTCGCCCTGTCGATCCAACTCGCTGAACAGTGCCTTCACGCGGCCCGACGCATCGCCATGCAATGGCCCGGACAACGTGGTCAGCCCCGACAGCAGGCACGCCGGCAGCGACGCTCCCGTTGACGCGGCAATGCGCGACGCAAACGCCGAACTGGTCAGCTCGTGATCGAGCAGCAGGACCATTGCGGTACGCAACAACTCCGCCACCGCGGGCTGGCCCCAACCCTCGGCCAGCCGTATATGCAACGGTTGCTTTCCCGGCCGCGCGCCGAATGCGTTGGCCAGCAGTCCCACCAGGCCCTGCCCTTCGCCATGCAGCACGCGCGTCATGCGGCCATGCGTGGAATGTCCCGTCGCCGCCAGTTCCGCCAGCATCTTGAACGCCGCCACGCGGCCCGGCTGGCCGACATCCACCGAGGATGAAAAATCCACGGGCTGCGCGGCATCCCAGAGCAGATGCGCGGCCTCTTCAAGCGTGGCCGATCCGGCGAGCGTCACCGCATCCTGTCCCCGGTAGTAAAGCCGCTCGCGCACGAACGTGGAAATGGCCGTGGGGATGCTGGGCTCCGCGCCAAACAATGTGTTGGTGGCCAGCGTCTCGTGCTTGCGACCGGCCTGCTTGCGCTTGGCCAGCGTTGCCACGTCCTCGGCGCGATACAGGCTGCGGCGCGTATCGGCCGGGTCGGACGTGACCTCGATCTTCCCTCGGCTCACATAGGCATACACGGTCTGCGGCCGCACCCCAAGGCGCGAACACGCCTCTTCCATCGATATCCAGGCTCCCACTCGTCACTCGCTCAGATCCATTTATGTTGATTTTATATATCAAGATTGCGCTGTTAATCAACTATTGCCTACGATGTCATCCACCTACCCAGCGAAGATATCCACACACATGACGCCCCAGATCCTGCAACTGAACCCCATCCTGATTCCCGCCGCGAACGAAGAACTGGCCGCGCGCTATCAGGTGCACAAGTATTTCGAGATCGAAGACCAGGCCGCCTGGCTGCGCCAGCATGGCGCGTCCATCGAAGCCGTCATCACGGGCGGTCACACCGGAATCTCGCGCGCGATGCTGGAACAGTTGCCGGCGCTCAAGGTGGTAGCCGTCAATGGCGTGGGCACGGATGCCGTCGATCTGGCGTACTGCCGCGAGCGCGGCCTGCCCGTGACCGCCACGCTGGGTGCGCTGACCGAGGACGTGGCCGATCTGGCCATCGGTCTGCTGATCGCGGCGTGCCGCAACATTTGCGCGGGCGATCGCTTTGTCCGGGACGGACAGTGGGAACTGAATCCGTCGCCGTCCGCCATACCGCTTGCGCGCCGCTTCAGCGGCATGCGCGTCGGCATCGTGGGCATGGGCCGCGTGGGTCGTGCCGTGGCCACGCGCGCGGCGGCGTTCGGCTGCCCCATCCGCTATACGGATCTGCGCGCGATGGACGACGTGCCGCATACCTTCGTGGCCGACCTGATCGACCTGGCGCGCGACAGCGATGCGCTGGTTCTCTGCGCCGCCGCTGACAAGGCCGAAGGCATCGTCAATGCCGCCGTGCTCGATGCGCTTGGCCCGCGTGGATACCTGGTCAACGTGGCGCGCGGCCGCCTGGTCAACGAGACCGACCTTGCCGCCGCCATCGAAGCCGGCAGCATCGCGGGCGCGGGCCTGGACGTCTTTGTCGATGAACCGCGCGTGCCGCTGACGCTGCGCCAGTCTGACCGCACCACGCTGCAAGCCCATCGCGCAAGCGCCACTTGGGAAACGCGCGGCGCGATGATGCGCATGGTCCTGGACAGCGTGGCCGAAGCCCTGGCCGGCAAGCGTCCCACGATGAGCCTGACCACCTGAGTCCGCCATCATGGATTTCGTCCTGCCGCCACCAGTGCCATGCGCCCTGCCTGTCGCGCACAGCACCGCGTACTTCCCCATCCATCGCGTCTTCTGCATCGGCCGCAACTATCGTTGGTTGCCCGACGAACCCGCGCCAACGGACATGCCAGCGTGGTTCATGAAGCCGGCCACCGCCGTGGAACTGGCGTCCGACACATTGCCCTACCCGCCCGGCACCGATGCGTTTTGCCATGAAGTGGAGTTGGTCGTTGCGATTGGCCGGGGCGGACGCGATATCGATCCACGCGATACGTCGGACCATATCTGGGGCTATGCGGCCGGCCTGGACATGACGCGCCGTGACCTGCAACTACAGGCCAAGCAGAACGGCGGCCCGTGGGAACCGGCCAAGGCGTTCGACCACTCCGCGCCTTGCAGCGCGATTGTGCCGGCAACCCACTGCGGTCATCCGCGCGAAGGCGTGATCCACCTGTCCGTCAATGGCGTGGAGCGCCAGCGTGCCGATCTGGCGGACCTGCTCTGGTCCGTGCCTGACCTGGTGGCGATGCTGTCGCGCTCGGTGTCGCTGCTGCCCGGAGATCTGATCTTCACCGGCACCCCAACGGGCGTGGCGCCTTTGGAACCGGGCGACGTCATTCACGCAGGTGTGGCCGGCATCGGCGAGATCACGCTGACGGTCACCCGCGCATAGCGCCCATACCAACGCCCATACCAATACTTTCATGGAGACAACCTTGAACCCATCCCGAAAAATCGCGCTGGTCACCGGCGCCGGCAGTGGCGTTGGCCGTCTGACCGCGTTGGCGTTGCTCGAAGATGGCTGGACGGTCGTGCTGGCCGGCCGGCGTGCCGATCCGCTGCAGACGCTAGTGGCCGATGCCGCGACGCGCGGCCAGACGGCCTTGGCCGTGCCCACCGACGTGACCGATCCCGCCAGCGTGCAGGCACTGTTCGACACCATCGAGCGCGAATTCGGGCGGCTGGACATGCTGTTCAACAACGCGGGCGTGAACGCGCCGGCCGTGCCGATGGACGAGTTGCCGCTGGACAAATGGTTCAACGTCATCAACACCAACGTCACCGGCGTCTTCCTGTGCGCGCGCGCCGCGTTCGCACTGATGCGCCGTCAGTCGCCACAAGGCGGCCGCATCATCAACAACGGCTCAGTCTCGGCCCACACACCGCGCCCGTTCACCGCGCCGTACACGGCCAGCAAACACGCCGTCTCGGGACTGACCAAGGCACTCGCGCTCGATGGCCGCGCGTTTCATATCGCCGCCGGCCAGGTGGATATCGGCAATGCGCTCACCGAGTTGTCCGAACGCATGACGCGCGGTGTGCTTCAGGCCAATGGCACCACGGCGCCCGAGCCAATGATGGATGCCAGCCACGTAGCCAATGCCGTGCGCCATATGGCGTCGCTGCCGCTGGACGCCAACGTACTGAACATGACCGTCATGGCCAGCGCCATGCCGTTCGTCGGCCGAGGCTGATACCAAAAACGTACCGATTGCCGCGCCGCCACGGCTTCGCATCCGTGGGGCGCCACCAGAGTTGACCAGAGTTAACCAATATCCAGACGGAGACACACCATGCGAATCCCCACCCGAACGCTCACGACCCTGATTGGCGCGCTCACCGGCTGCGCCACCATGATGATGGTGCCGGCCGCGGCCTCGGCACAGGGCAACTACCCCTCCCGCCCCGTCACGATCATCGTGCCGGCACCGGCGGGCGGCGGCATCGACCTGATCGCCCGGGTGGTGGGCGAAAAACTGTCGGTCAAGTTTGGCCAGCCGTTCATCGTCGAAAACCGCCCGGGCGCATCGAACAACCTGGGCACGGCCGTGCTGGCCAACGCAAAGCCCGATGGCTACACCATCGGCATCGTCGGCGGCAGCCACAACATCAACAAGTTCCTGTTCAAAAACCTGGGCTGGGACCCGGAAAAGAGCTTCGAACCGATCGTCTATACGCACGAGATTCCGCTGGTGTTCGCGGTCTATCCCAAGCTGCCGGTCAAGACCGTTCCCGAACTGGTGACCTGGATGAAGGCCAACCCCGCCGACGCCAAGATAGCCACCTCGGGTCGCGGCAGCGCGCAGGAAATGGCCGCCGAAATGTTCCGCATGGTCAGCGGCGCGCCGGCGCTGCTGGTGCCCTACAAGGGATCATCCGCCGCGCATCCCGACCTTATCGCCGGCCGCACCGTGCTCTACATCGACACGATCAGTGCCATCCAGGAACAGGTGAAGTCCGGCAATGTGCGCGCGCTGGCGGTGGCCACGCGCAAGCGGTCCAAGGCCTTGCCCAATGTGCCCACCGCCGAGGAGCAAGGTCTTAAGGGTTATGACGCCAACACCAACGGCGGCTTCCTTGCCCCGGCCAACACGCCGAAGGAAATCGTGGCGAAGCTCAACACCGAGATCAATGCGGTGCTGAAGCTGCCTGAGGTGCGCGCCAAGCTGGAAACGGCCGGCATCGACGTGCAAGGCGGCACACCGCAGGAGTACGCCGCGCTGATCAAGTCGGACCTGGCCAAGTGGGGCAAGGTGGTCAAGGAAGCGGCGATCCAGCCCGAGTAATTGATCCACAGCCATCTGCCGGATACGCCCGCGGATCGTTACTCGATTCACGGGCGTCCGCGTGGTAGCCTGCACCACTTCAATCTGGCGAAACGCAAATCGATCACGTGAAACGATGGCATATCGTCGTCGGTCACGATTTGCGTCATATGGGATACGGGAGGCAGGAAATGAAGATGGATGCTTTTGCGTTCGGCACAACGAACTGGGCGGAAGTCGAACGAACGGAGCATCCGGGGGAAACCGGCATGGCTTACTGGCGTACGCGTTCTTTCGGCGATCCATCCAATCAGATTCGCGTGCGGATGGTTGAATATACGGCCGGCTACCTGGCGGACCACTGGTGCAAAAAGGGACACATCCTCTTTTGCATGGAAGGCGAACTGGAAACGACGCTGGAAGACGGGCGGAAGATCGTATTGACCCCGGGGATGAGCTATCAGGTTGGCGACAATGCCGAAGCCCACCGGTCCTATACAAAGACTGGCGCCCGACTCTTCATCGTCGATTGAGCCAATGTTCGACGCGCGGGGCTACCGCCCGGCAAGCTCGTGAAGCAGCTTCTGCACGATGCGCTCATGCTCCTCCATTGCCACGTCGAGCGACGCCGCGCCAAAACTCTCGTTGTCATGCCCGGACAGCCCTGTCACGCGCGTGATGAAAACAAGCCCGTCCGCGGCGTCCGACATGCCACGGAAGCGGGTTGTCACCATGCCGCCGGATTCCTCTAACAGCGTGCGGCGGAACACGAGGTCGTTCTCGGCCATCCAACGAGACCATTCGTCTGGATTGGCAACCTCGACCGGCCGGTTTTGCTCGTCGAGGATATAGAGGCGGCGCCACTTCCGTGGACGTTCAGGGTCCTTCATGGGCCGCCTCGATTCGATGGCTGGCGCGACTCGCCTACGGGTTAATGAATCTGCATACCCCGCAACGCATGAATGCGTTCGTGGTGCTTCTGCATCCCCTCGTATTGGCGCAGAAGCACTGCGCGCACGTGCTCTGGCATATCGTTCGTCAGCGCCGAGCGGTACTCGCGCCTGGCAGCCTCTTCCTCGCGCTCGCACAATTGCAGCACCGCATCGTCGTTGTGCGGCGCGATGATATGCATCACCTCCATCCAGCCCCGATGCATCGTGCCCGTCATGGAGCCACGGTCGCGCGGCACCGCGCCCAGGGCGCTCACCATCGCCTGCAACTCGGTCACCGAATTGCGGCAGGTTTCGGCAGTGCCGGTCAGGACGCTGCGCATCTCGTCATTGCCCACTTCGCGGGCGCCGGTCATGCAAACACGTTCGCCATCCCTGCCGACCTCGATCAGGTGGTTCAGCGTGGAGGCAAGTTGTCCTTGAGCATTGGTCATGGCGATCTCCCAGCCCGGATCGGGCAAATGTCTGCCTGGACACACGCCCGTCGTGCGGTGCCAGGCTTGGGATTGACCACGTAGAAGGTCTGGAACTCCCTATTCGGCCTGCACCATCGCCGAGCGCGGGACTTGTCCGGCCACAAGCTCAGTATAGAAACGGGGCGGAATCACGCCATAGGGCCCCGGCTTCACTTGCAAGCGCCCGGTGGCGGGCGACGGTTGCAGCGCGCGGTTTCAATGGAAGTGCGTTGCCGGACTACTTCAGCGCCTTCTGGGCGGTCTGGGCAGTCTTCGCAATCATCTCGCGCAGCCAGGCATGCCCAACGTCGTCATCGTCGCGGCCGTGCCAGACTGCTTGCATGATTTCCGTTCTGGATTGGTAGGGCGGCGCGCGGCGCGCCAGGCCACCACGGTTTGCCAGGGCCAGGGCAAGCGACGCGGGCACGATCGACAGCATGTCCGTCTCGCGGAGCAGTGCGGGAATGGCAAGTGCGTGGGGGACCGTGATTCTCAAGCGCGGCGCCTCTCCAGACGCCAGCAGCGCCTCTTCCAACGCACGTCGATCGAACATCTCGGACTGCCGGGCCAGTCCGCGTTCGACGATGAATCCCCCGACTGCGCCCTCCTCCTGCCCACCAACGGATAGCGTGACAAGCGGGTACTTCGTCAAATCCTCGATCTTGAGTTTCCGGCGTGAAGCGGGGTGTCCCTGGCACATCAGGATCGACTCGCCCTGGTCCATCAACGTGCGCGAATTCAGGCGGGGCGGCACCTGGGAGAAGATGCCGATGGCGATATCGATGCGCCCCAGGTCGATCTGCTCTGCAAGGTCCAGTCGCGTCGATGGCCGAATGACAAGGTCGACGCCAGGCGCCACCTTCCGCAACGCACGGGACAACGGCGCGACGATCACTTCCGTGACGTGATCGTTCGCCGCAATGACGAACCGCCGCGTGGACTGAGCTGGAGAAAACGGCGCCGCGCCAAGCGTGTTTTCGATACGGCGAAGCGAGTCCAGCAGCGTTGGCGCCATCGCCATCGCACGGCCGGTCGGCACCATGCCCTTCCCCATTCGTATGAAAAGCTCGTCGCCGACCAGTTCGCGCAGCCTGCGCAGCGCGTGGCTGACCGCCGATTGCGTGAGATGCAGACGCTTGCCCGCCAGAATCAGGTTCCGCTCCTCATAGACGGCCTCGAACACCTTGAGAAGGTTCAGGTCCATTCGTCCGATGCTCATGATGCCGCTCCCTCATTGAATGCCGTTCATTATGCTATTGCATAGACATCAATTCCATTCAATTCACAGGCGGCGCATGATTGGGTCCAACCAACGGACAGGAGACGCCACCATGACGGCCGGAACACTGAACAACGATCGCCAGGCGCTGATCGAGCGCTGCATTCCCTTCCTTGACGAAGTGAAGGATCTGACCACCAGCACCGAGGTCGAACGCTGGCTCAATCAAAAGTACGGGCCCGACAGCGAGTTCTATCAAACGCTGTCCGCACTGGTGCGCAAGGGTGTGGAGGACGGCTGGGCGGCCAATATCGACATCGAGGGCCCGAACTATCGTCGCAGCCGCATCGCGGAACCTTCCGAGCACACGCTCCATTTCAGCATCACTGCGGTGTATATGGACAGCACCGGCAATGACCAGGGGCATCCCGATGGTCGATTCCGAGGGCAATACCACGGCCATCCCTATGGCGAGTTCAATATGGTCGTCCCGTTGAATCCGGGCGCGGCTCTCAACGGTCCAAACGGCTGGTGCACTGGCGGCTGGACCGCCCCCACGCCGGGCAGTCATCACTATCCGGAAGCAAAGGGTGGCGCGGTGATTGCGCTGTTCTTCCTGCCTTCCGGTCGGATTTCCTACCATGTAGCCCCGCAGGAGTGAGTCATGGCGCAGATGGCAAGCGAATGGTCCCAGGATGCGATCGCGCAGTGCATCACGTCCGTCGTCACCTCGCGGCGGTCCGTCCGTGCGTTCAAGCCTGAGCCTGTGTGCCAGGAAACCGTCGAACAGATCCTGCGGGAAGCCGCGACCGCACCCAGCGGGGCCAACATTCAGCCCTGGCGGGTATATGTGGTCACCGGCGCGGTCAAGGATCAACTGACCGACATTCTGGTCGCCGCCCACCGCGCGGGGGCAACTCCCGCGCCCACTCACTTCCCCGAACCGTTGCCCGACGTGTTTCGCACAAGACTGATGGATTTCGGCACGCGCTATTACGCATCGCTTGGCATCGATCGCAGCGACACCCCGGCGCGCATGCGTCAGACCGAAAGGAATTTCTCATTCTTCGGCGCACCGGTGGGACTCATCATCAGCATCGACCGCCGCCTGAAGCCGCACAGCTGGATCGACATCGGCCTCTTTGCACAGAACCTGATGATTGCCGCGAAAGCGCGTGGCATCGACACGTGCCCTCAGGTGGCCTTCGCACCGTTCCACGAGCAGATTGCATCGTATCTGGACATGCCTGCGGAGGAAGTCACTGCCTTCGGCATGTCCCTGGGATTCGGAGATCCCGAGGCCGAGGTCAATCAGACCAGGATGCCACGCGAGCGCGTGCAGGACTTCGCTCGCCTATTGGGGTTTCCGGGCACCGTCAGCCATTGATCGCCTTGCCGACGCCGCAGCACCCATCCCAACGGACCGGAACCGGTCCCACCCATCGATAACAACACGCACAACACGTATCAAGATGACCGCACTTATCCATGCCAAGCGTCCCGCAATGAGTGTCGGCATTCTGCCGAAGCTCGTGCTGACAGGGACCATGCTTACCGTCGGCGCTTTGCTGCCCTCGGTTTCGATGGCCTCCGATCCCGCCACCTCGGTCTCCAGCAAGGAGTCGCCCGACGACTACTTTCATACGGGGGCTGGCGCGAGATATTTACGCCGTGCCGACGAAGACCTCGTTGCAAAACCGCTGCGTGACAACATGACCGTGCTGATGGGATCGGGCGGCAACATCACTGTGCTGTCGACACGGGAAGGCAAGTTTCTGGTCGATGCCGGCATCAGCAAGTCCCAGGAGAAGCTACAGGCAGCGCTCAACGCAATCGGACCTCGCCCGCTCCGCTACGTGGTGAACACCCATTGGCACTGGGACCACACGGACGGCAATGCATGGATGCACGACGCGGGCGCCACGATCATTGCGCAGAGGAACACGTTTAAACACCTCACCGAGAGAACCCATGTCAACGCGTGGAACTGGACGTTCGACCCGGTGCAACAATCGGCGCGCCCGACGCTGCTGATCGATAACGAAAAGACGTTCAACTTCGGGGGCGTCTCGATTGAAGTGGAGAACTTCGGCCACGGTCATACGGACGGCGATCTATGGGTCTACTTCAAGAACGCGGACGTGCTGGTACTCGGCGATACCTTCTGGAACGGGTTCTATCCCTACATCGACAACGAGGATGGTGGCAGCATCGACGGCGCGATCAAGTGGGCAAACAAGGCGGTAGCCCGGACGACCGATCACACGATCGTCATTCCGGGGCATGGGGCGGTAGGCACGCGGGCACAGCTTATCGAGTTTCGCGACATGCTGGTAACCGTGCGCAACAACGTGGCGGCACTCAAGAACGCAGGGAAATCGCTGACTGAGATTGTTGCCGCCAAGCCAACGGCGGCGTTCGACGCCAAATGGGGAAACTTCGTATTCAACGGCGATCAATTCACGAGGATGGTTTACGCCGGGTTATAGACCGATGTTGTGATATCGAGCCGTCCTCCACTCCCCTCCTTCACTAGCAGCCCCGGCGCCTACATGCCGGGGCCATGCAGGCACATCACAGGTTCTGGGCAGGCCGGTCTCGAACAACTGCCTCGCAGGGCAGCAGCCTATCCCCCTCGCCAAGCTCCGTGGCGTGATGAACGCCCCATTCGATTAGAGACTCCAGAATCGGCCTCAGACTTTCGCCAAGCGGGGTGAGGAGGTACTCGATTCCCTGACGATTTCCGGCATCGGGCTGCCGCATCAACACGCCATGTTCCTCAAGCGCCCGCAGTTGCTCGATCAGAACCTTCTGGGAAATCCCGGCGATGCGATTCTCCAGATCGCACGTACGGTGTGGGCCGTCCAGGAGCACATAAAGGATGAGCGCCTTCCAGCGTCCTGACAGGACCCCCAGCGCCCGCTCAATGGGCAACCCCGGCAGTCTCTTGACGATCTTCATCTGACTTCACTGACCAATTGGTGTGTAGATGGAAACGGCTATCGAAAAGTAAGCTCTTTTCACGATAACCCCAGCGCAAAGAAGATCATGATAGACCTGTTCGACCCTGTAATGCTTGCCGATACCGTTCGCCTGAACAACCGTATCGTCATGGCACCGATGACTCGCACTCGGACGACCGATGGTGACATCCCGAATGCATTGATGGCCACTTACTACGGGCAGCGGGCCAGCGCCGGCCTGATCGTGGCAGAGGCAACGGACGTCGCTCCATCCAGCAAGGGCTATGCGAGAACACCGGGCATCTACACTGAAGCCCAACGTCGAGGCTGGCGGCTGGTGACCGACGAAGTCCATCGCCACAACGGCACGATATTCGCGCAGATCTGGCACGTCGGCAGAATGGCCCATCCTTCGCTGATGCCGAATGGCGAGACGCCTTTGGGGGTCACCACGCAAAGGGCTGACGGCTCCGATGTGTTTGCTCACGACGAGGAAGGCAAGCTACGCTTCGTGCCCGCGGGCACCCCGCGACAGCTCGGCACCGGCGAAGTATCGGCCTTGGTCGGCACGTTCGCCCAAGCCTTCGCCAGCGCACAGGATGCCGGTTTTGATGGTGTGGAGCTTCACGCGGCCAACGGCTATCTGCTTGAGCAGTTCATGAACTCGGTCCACAACACCCGCACTGATTGCTATGGCGGCGCAAATATCAAAGATCGGACGCGCTTTCTCACGGAAGTCGTCGACGCGGCGGTGCGCACGTTCGGTCCGGGCCGCGTCGGGGTACGGCTGTCTCCGTTCGGTGCGTATAACTCCATGCCGCCTGACCCGCTCGCGGAGGAAACGCTGCTGTACCTCTGCGAGGCGCTTGGCCAACGCGGCGTCGCATATATTCATCTGCTATACGAATTGCTGCCTTCGGGAAACATGGAGAGCGCTCAGTTCAAGGAATCCCACATCGATCATGTGGTGCTCGCCAAAGTTCGCGCGGCGTTTCCCGGCACGATCATCTGGTGCGGTGGATTCACAAACCGCGAACGCGCTCAGGCAGCGCTAGACACTGGGTTAGTAGACTTGATCGCGATGGGCCGGCCCTTCATTGGCAATCCAGACCTCGTTGAACGCCTCCGGCATGGCTGGCCGATAGCTGTCGCGGACCGGTCCAGCTATTACACTCGGCGCGGCGAGATCGGATTTACCGACTTTCCTGCCTATCGAGACAGAAATCCAGCAGGCGCCGCCGGCTGACGCGGACATGGCCGGGTTCCATGACTATCGGCGATGGCAATGTGAATCCAGGAAGCAGGCATCCGGCCCTATGACCGTCCTGAACGCAAGCCCCTTCAGCCAGCAAATTCGGCAACCGCCCGATTGAACGCGCTTGGGTTGGCGATATTCATACCGTGAGAAGCGCCGGCAATGGTCTGGCGCTCAGCGCGCCCGATCCATTCTTGTAGCTTTTCGACCGTGCTTCGGAACATGCGCGGACTCTTTTGCCCATCGATCAGCAGGGTTCGACACAGAATGTCTCGGGCGTCTTCACGCTTGTAAGCGGGCAGCGGGTCGCGCAGTTGTTTCGGAAGTGTGAGCGCATTGTCCAGCGCCATCCCGCGGAATCCTTGCGAACTCTTGTTCCAGAAACCGGGCATCGTTACCGAGTCGACAAACAGATTCAGCCCGCCATCGAATTCGCCCTGCTCAATCAGTTCCGCGGCCCTGGCTCTCAACGCATGGACGGCCGGCGGCAAACTTCCCACCTCTGCTTGCGGCGTTGTCTGCAATGGCCCGCCGGGATCGGCGAGGGTCAGCGTCTTCACCATGTGAGGGTATTGGCGCGCCAGATGGAATGCGATGCAACCACCGCGAGAGTGGCCGACCAGATGGACCGCTCCCAGACCCAGCGCGTCGATAAACTCGGCCATTTCGCCGACGTGCGCCTCCCAGCTGAAGTCGCCGCGTCCGAATGCATTGGTTTCCGGCCAATAGTGGCCCAGGCTGGGAGCGAAGCAGTGGAAGCGCTTCGACAGCGCTGCGATCTGCGGCTCCCAATAGCGGTAGTCGCATAGCGACCCGTGCACGAATACCATCGGCTCGCCGCCGCCAGCTTCCACATAGGGAACGGAGGTGCCGGAGGCAGTGCAAACAAAAGAGGGTTGGGGCCAGCCTCCGGCAAAAGCCAGTGCAGTCAGGGGCGCTCGCGCATTCATGTTTTATCCTTTTGCGAGACTTTGCCGGACGACGTGCAAAAATAAAAACGCATAATTTTGATGGAATCCATCAGATATCCTGATAGCTTCGCGTGGAAATCGGATGAGTACGGAGTTGGCAGCCCCTGGGCGTCGCCTTACCCTGGGGTGAGCCGTAGTGGCGCCCGCTTGGAACGGACGCGGAGCATATCGCCCTGGGCCGCGACGCTCCCGTGGCTTAGCCTATAGATAGCCATACCGATCGCCCATGACACCCGATGCAAATCGACTGTCCCACCGTTCTGTTCGGGGCCTTTGACCGCCACAACTTTGGTGATCTCCTGCTGGCACACGTGACGGCCCGGTTCCTTGCACACCGCCGACTGGCGTATGCCGGCCTGATCCAGCGCGACCTGACGGGGCATGGTGGCCATCGCGTGCAGGCCATCACGCGCCTGGCTTCTGCCGTGGGTGACGGCGCAGTTGACATCCTCCACGTGGGCGGTGAAATCCTGACCTGCAGTGCGTGGGAGGCGGCAGTGATGCTGCTTCCGACAGACGCGGCGCGATCAGTCGTCGCCCAGCTTGATGCAGAGCCGCATGAACGGATGGCTTGGGCACACACGATGCTGGGGCTGCCGGATCTGGCGCCCTACCTGCTTTCCCGGCGCCTGTTTGCCAATCCCAGGCACGTCACCTACCAGGCCGTTGGAGGCTTCGAACTCGACCGCATTGACCCGGCGATGCGCGACGAAGTCATCGCGAAGCTCGGTTCGGCCACGCGCATCAGTGTTCGAGACAGGCAGACCCAAGCGCTATTGTCGGCGTGGGGCATAGCCACTCATCTGGCACCCGACCCGGCCGTGATGGTGGCCGAGTTCTTCGGCGCGCGTATCGATGCGCGATGCCGTCGCGGCAAGCTGGCTGCCATGTTGTCCGCGTTTCCGCGCGGTTATCTCGCAATGCAGTTCGCCGCGGATTTCGGCGATGACCGGACACTCACGCAACTTGCCGCCCAAATCCAGCGGATCGCACAGTCCACAGGGCTTGGCGTTGTGCTCTTCCGTGCGGGCGCGGCACCGTGGCATGACGATCTAACCTGCTACCGGCGGCTTATGGCGCTGGTAAGCGGTGTGTCGATTGCGCTGTCCACCTCACTGAACCTGTGGGATATCTGCGCCATCATTTCGCGCAGCCGTGGTTTTGTCGGCAGCAGCCTGCACGGCAGCATTGTCGCTGGCGCCTACGCCCTGCCCTGCCTGGGACTGCTGCGGCCGGGCCAACTACCGTCGGCCTCAAAGCAAGCCGCCTTCTGGTCGTCATGGAGCACGACCGGCCTGCCGGAAACCGTCCCGATAGAGACATTGGCTGACAGCGTGCACCGGGCGATGGCAACCGATCCCGCCGAGCGCGCGAAGCTCGCCAGGGTGCTAGTCAATGCATGTCGCGCAAGCATTGAGTCTTTGTCTGGGTAGACCAAAGCCGGGACACGCGATTGCCGTGATCAAGCACGGCGATTCACCGTGCATGCGCCTGTCAAGCCACCCGCGCGGCGAGTTGTCACCCATGTCATCGCCCGATTGGCCGAGTACGTCGGCGCCCTCCCTGGCGCGTACTACCGATGCCGGCGCGGTCGCCGAGGTATATGCTCCAACTTGCTGCGATTGCAGCGTGGGTCATCGAAACGATGCCGTGTTTTAACTCGCTCTCGGTGCGTATCCTGCCTGGCTGAACCGGATGCAAGCGCATCCGCTGACATGCCGGCTCGCATGCCTGAAGGCAACATACGGCAGACGGAGAGCTGCGTATGGTTCAGGCGCCAATGGGTGGCACCCCCCAGCTATTGTGGGACGATGGCGAGCGGCTGTTCTATCGCGGGCGCCGCCCCGGCGACAGTTCGGAGCGCGACGTGCTGTTCGCGCGACCCGCGGCCGAACATCCCCCGCCTGCCAGCCTGGACCGCCTGGCTCACGAGCTTGGTCTAAGGGAAGAGCTCGATGGCGCGTGGGCAGTGCGCCCGCTGGAACTGGCGCGCGATGCCAGCCGGACCCTGCTGGTCCTGGAGGACCCCGGCGGCGAGCCGCTTTCGCGTTTGCTCGGCGCTCCCATGAAGATCGCGGATTTCTTGCGGCACGCCGTCTGCATCGCCGCGGCATTGGGCAAGCTGCACCAGCGCGGCCTCGTCCATAAGGATCTCAAGCCCGCCCATATTCTGGTGAACTGCGCCGATGGCCAGGCACGACTGACCGGCTTCGGCCTCACTTCGCGCCTGCCGCGTGAGCGGCAACCACCCGAGCCGCCCGAGACGATTGCCGGCACGCTCGCCTACATGGCGCCCGAACAGACCGGTCGGATGAATCGCTCGATCGATTCACGCAGCGACCTTTATGCACTCGGCGTCACGCTGTACCAGATGCTGACCGGCGCTTTGCCATTTGCGGCCGCAGATCCGATGGAATGGGTGCATTGCCACATCGCCCGCCTGCCGATGCCGCCGAGCCAGCGGTTGGCGAGCGTGCCGGCGATGGTCTCCGACATCGTGATGAAGCTGCTGGCCAAAACGGCCGAAGAGCGTTACCAGACTGCTACCAGTGTCAGGCACGATCTGCAGTCCTGCCTCGACGCCTGGCACCGGCAGCGTCGCATCGACGACTTCCGCCTGGATGAACACGGCACGCCCGACCGCCTGCTCATTCCTGAAAAACTGTACGGGCGTGAACGCGAGGTCGACACGCTGGTGGCTGCGTTCAATCGCACCGTCAGCAAGGGCGTACCGGAGCTGGTGCTGGTCTCCGGATACTCCGGCATCGGCAAGTCATCGGTCGTCAACGAACTGCACAAGGTGCTGGTGCCCCCGCGCGGGCTGTTTGCGTCCGGCAAGTTCGACCAGTACAAGCGCGACGTTCCCTATGCGACGCTGGTACAGGCATTCCAGACGCTGGTGCGACCGCTGCTTGGCAAACGCGACGCCGAACTGGCGGGCTGGCGCCGCGCGTTGCAGGAGGCGCTGGAGCCGAATGCCCGGCTCATGACCGATCTGATCCCCGAACTGAAGCTCATCATCGGTGAGCCGCCACCGGTTCCGATACTCGATCCTCTACAGGCGCAACGCCGTTTTCTGCTCGTATTCCGGCGCTTCATCAGTGTGTTCGCACGTGCCGAGCACCCGCTCGCACTATTTCTTGACGATCTGCAGTGGCTCGACGCCGCCACGCTCGACCTGCTCGAAGACCTGCTGACCGGATCGGATCTTCAGCACCTGATGCTGATCGGCGCCTACCGTGACAATGAGGTCGATGCCACGCATCCACTGATGGTCAAGCTGCAGGCGATCCGGAATGCCGGAGTCAGGATCGAAGCCATCCAGCTAGTACCGCTTGCCAGCGTGCATATCAGGCAATTGATCACGGAGGCGCTGCATTGCGAGCCAGGCCGCATTGAAGAACTGGCGCGGCTGGTTCATGGCAAGACCGGCGGCAATCCGTTTTTCGTGATCCAGTTCCTGCACGCGCTTGTCGACGAAGACCTGCTCGCATTCGATCACGACGCAAGGCAATGGCGCTGGGATTCCGACCGCATCCATGCCAAGCGCTACACAGACAACGTCGTTGACCTGATGGCTGGCAAGCTGATCCGGCTGCCCGCCGGAACGCAGCACGCGCTGCAGCAGCTTGCCTGTCTCGGCAATCTGGCCGATATCGCGGCACTGTCCACCGTTCTCCGGCTGCCGGAGGCGCAGGTCCACGTAGCGCTGTGGGATGCGATCCGCCAGGAACTGGTCGAGCGGCAGGAGACTTTCTACGCCTTTGTCCATGACCGCGTCCATGAAGCGGCCTATTCATTGATCCCCGAAGACTCGCGCGCCGACGCCCATCTGCGCATCGGCCGCCTGCTCGCCGCGCAGATAACCCCCGAGAAGCGCGAGGAGGCCAGCTTCGAAATCGCGGGCCAGCTCAATCGGGGCGCCGCGTTGATCACGGCACAGGACGAGCGTGAGCAGTTGGCGGAATTGAATCTGCTCGCCGGCCAACGTGCCAAGGCATCCACCGCCTATGCTTCGGCCCTCACCTATCTGGTCAGCGGTGCCGATCTGTTGGATGACGGGTGCTGGCAGCGCCGGCATGACCTCAGGTTCGCGCTGGAGCTGAACCGGGCCGAATGCGAATTTCTGACCGCGCAATTGTCGGTGGCCGATGAACGCTTGGCGGCGCTGTCGGAGCGCGCCACCACGACAGTCGAGAAAGCACTGGTCGCGTGTCTGCAGCTCGATGTCTACCTCGTTACGGATCGAAG
Source organism: Cupriavidus sp. 291-E7 (assembly GCF_057798835.1). Classification (NCBI taxonomy): domain Bacteria; kingdom Pseudomonadati; phylum Pseudomonadota; class Betaproteobacteria; order Burkholderiales; family Burkholderiaceae; genus Cupriavidus; species Cupriavidus sp. 291-E7. The sequence continues at coordinate 9,071 of NZ_JBYOJV010000023.1, read as the reverse complement.
CGACCGCGCGGTCGAGGTTTGTCTCGCCTACCTGCGGCATGTCGGTATCGATTGGTCACCGCATCCGGGCGATGACGACGTACGACGCGAATACGATCGCATCTGGTCCCAACTTGGAAACCGGACCATCGAAGACCTCGTCGATCTGCCGCTGATGGAGGACGCCGCTTCGCTTGGCACCGTCGAAGCACTGAGCAAGCTTTTCGCGCCAGCCTTGCAAACGGACGCGAATCTGGCTTGCCTGACGATCTGCAAGGCGGTCAGCCTCAGCATGGAGCGGGGCAACTGCGATGCATCGTGCGTGCTATATGCCAACGTCGGCAGGGTCGCGGGCCGGCGTTTTGGCGACTACCAGGCGGGATACCGGTTCGGCCTGCTTGGATGCGAGCTGGTCGACCGGCGCGGACTCAAGCGCTTCGAAGCCAAGACCTTCCTGTGCTTCTCGATCTTTGTCGTGCGCTGGCTGAAGCCCGTGCGGACCTGCCGTGAACTGTTGCGCCGTGCCTTTGCCGCCGCGAACCGAATCGGCGACCTTGCCTATGGCGCCTACGCGGGAAACAGCCTCAACTCCGACCTGCTCTTCGCTGGCGAGCAATTGAGCGAGGTACAGCACGAAGCCGAGCGCGGCCTTGCCTACGCCAGGAAAGTACGCTTTGGCCTCGTCATCGACTTCATCAGCACGCAACTCGCACTGGTCCGGATGCTGCGCGGCCTGACGCCGAAGTTTGGTTGCCTCGATGGCGAACAGTTCGAGGAATCCGAAACCGAAGCCCATTTGGCTGGCAGCCCTGATCTGGCCCTGGCCGAATGCTGGTACTGGACCCGCAAGCTGCAAGCCCGCTATCTCGCCGGAGACTATGTTTCGGCGATGGCGGCCGCAGCAAAGGCGCAACCACTACTCTGGACCTCGTCCTCGTTCTTCGAGGAAGCCGAGTATCACTACTACGGCGCCCTGACTCATGCGGCCTGGTACGACTTCGCCCCGGTCAGCGAGCGCGCGCGGCACCTGGAGGCGATGGCTACACATCATCGCGAGCTCAAGGTCTGGGCTCAGCACTGCCCGGACAACTTCGCGGACCGCGCCACGCTTGTCGCTGCGGAAATCGCGCGCGTGGCGGGCAGCGTGGTGGAAGCCGAGCATGACTACGAGCGGGCCATCCATGCAGCGCAGGAAAGCGGCTTCGTCCACAGCGAGGCGCTCGCCAACGAACTCGCGTCGCGCTTCTATGCGGCGCGCGGCCTGGAAAAGATAGCCCGTCTATATATGCAGGAGGCCCGCTATGGCTACCTGCGCTGGGGCGCCGATGCGAAGGTGCGGCAACTAGAGGAAAGCTATCCTTACCTGAGGACGGAAGAAACCACACCCGGTCCGACGAGCACCATCGCCACGCCGGTGGAGCACCTCGACCTTGCAACCGTGCTCAAGGTATCGCAGGCCGCCTCGGGCGACATCGTGCTGGACAATCTGATCGACATGGTCATGCGCACGGCGATCGAACAGGCCGGCGCGGAACGCGGCCTGCTGATCCTGGCGGGTGACGGCGAGCATCGGATCGCAGCGGAGGCAACAACCAGCGGCGATACGCCTCGACTGCAACTGCGCGATGAGCCGGTAAGCGCGGCGATGCTGCCCGAGACCATCCTCTATCACGTGCTGCGGACCCGCGAGAGCATCGTTCTCGACAATGCGGCATCCGAGCCTTCGTTCGAGGCCGATCCCTACATTCGCCAGCACCGCGCCCGTTCCATTCTCTGCTTGCCGCTGATGAACCGGGCAAAGCTCACGGGTGCGCTTTATCTTGAGAACAACCTGACCGCTCGCGCTTTCAGCCCGGCCCGGATCACCGTACTGAAACTGGTCGCGTCGCAGGCCGCGAATTCACTTGAAAGCGCTCGTCTGTACCGCGATCTCGCGGAGCGCGAAGGAAAAATCCGCCGCCTGGTCGACGCCAACATCATCGGCATCATCGTATGGAACGCGGGCGGCGACATCGTCGAAGCCAACGACGCATTTCTCCGCATGGTCGGATACGAGCGCGAAGACCTGGTCTCCGGCCGCGTGCGCTGGATCGATCTGACGCCCACGGAGCTGCGTCCGCTCAGCGACCAGGCCCTGTCACAGGCGATGCAGACAGGCCGGGCCCAGCCGTTCGAGAAGGAGTACATCAGGAAAGACGGCAGCCACGTTCCAGTCGTCGTCGGTCTGGCGACGCTCGCGGACACGCGGAAGGAAGGTGTCGCGTTCGTGCTGGACCTCAGCGAGCGCAAGCAGGCCGAAGCCAGAGTCCGCGAGAGTGAACAGCGCTACCGCGACGTACAGGCGGAACTGGCGCACGCGAATCGCCTCTCCACGATGGGGCAGCTCACGGCCTCGATCGCGCACGAAGTCAATCAACCGATTGCCGCGACGGTGACGAACGCGCAGGCCGCGCTGCGTTGGCTCGGCGCCCAGCCGCCCAATGCAGGCGAAGTCGAGCAAGCGCTTGCCCGGATCATCAAGGATGCCAATCGCGCCAGCGAGGTGCTTGGCCGGATTCGCGGGCTGGTCAGGAAAGCGCCACCGCGCAAGGAGGCGATGGACATCAACGCCGCGATCCGCGAAGTGATCGAACTGACCCGCGCGGAGACGACGAAGAGCGGCGCGGCGGTCACGACGCGGCTTGCCGACGGTCTGCCATGTATCAAAGGCGATCGTGTCGAGCTTCAGCAAGTGCTGCTGAACCTGATCATGAACGCGCTCGAGGCGATGAGCGAAGTCAGCGACGGCGAGCGGCATTTACGGATAAGCACCGAGGAGGCCGACGCAGGCAGTGTGCTGGTGATGGTGTGCGATTCGGGGCCTGGCTTTGCGCCGCAGTGTGCCAGCCAGGCGTTCGCGCCCTTTTACACCACCAAGTCCACCGGTCTCGGCATGGGGCTGTCGATCTGCCACTCGATCATTGATGCGCATGGCGGCCTGCTGTGGATCGGCGCCAACCTGCCACGCGGTGCGATCGTGCAATTTACCGTGCCCGCCTGTAGACCCGATCCAGCCTGATTGCCGCGATGCACAAACGATGCCGTAGCTGTAGTTGTGCCGAAATGCCGACTCGGCTGCAGTCGGCCGAACGTCACGACATATGGTGTTTGCGGCCTATATCGCCAATAATGGCCAAACCGCAATGGCCGGACGAGGGCGAACCATGCTTTATAGTCCTGACGCAATTCGTACGATCGCCCTACTGGGGCACACGGGGTGCGGCAAGACCTCGTTGGTCGAGGCGCTGCTCCACAAGGGAGGTGCGCTGCACAGCCCCGGCAGTATCGAGCGCGGCACCACGGTCTGCGATTTCGATCCGCTCGAACGCAAATACCGCCATTCGCTTTCCAGCGCGCTCGCCCACCTCCATTACCGCGACACCCGCATCCACCTGCTCGACACGCCCGGCTATCCCGACTTCTCGGGCTTGTCGATGAGCAGCATGGCGGCGGTAGAGACCGCCGCCATCGTCATCAACGCACAGACGGGTATCGACATGACGACTCGTCACATGATGGCTTGGGCGCAGGCGCGCAAGCTGTGCCGGATGCTCATCGTCAACGGCATCGATAAGGAAAAAGTGGATCTGCCCGCGCTGCTGACCGACATTCAGGAGGCGTTCGGCAAGGAGTGCCTGCCGATCAATCTTCCGGCGGAGCGAGCCACCAAGGTCGTCGATTGCTTCTTCAACCCGGCGGGTGAGGCCGATTTCCTGTCAGTGGCATCCGCGCACGAGGCGCTCGTCGATCAAGTCGTCGAGCTGGACCCTGAGCTGATGGAGCTGTATCTCGAACAAGGTCAGCAAATCGCGCCGGAACAGTTGCACGCGCCGTTCGAGCGGGCACTCCGCGAGGGCCATCTGGTGCCGATCTGCTTCACGTCAGCAGCCAATGGCACCGGCGTCACGGAGCTGCTTGAGGTGTTTGTGCGCATGCTGCCCAACCCGACCGAGGGGAATCCACCGCTGTTTTACCGTGACGCGGGTGAGCGCCAGGAAACCGTTCGCGCCGAACCGGTGCCCGACAAGCATGTCCTTGCGCATGTCTTCAAAATCACAATGGACCCGTACCTCGGCAAGATGGCGGTCTTTCGCATCCACCAGGGTACGGTCACGCGCGACAGCCAGCTCTATATCGGCGACGGGCGCCAGCCGTTCAAGGTTGCGCATCTGTTGATGCTGCAAGGCAAGGATCGCGTCGAAGTGCCGCAGGCGGGACCCGGCGACATCTGTGCCGTGGCGAAGATCGACGAGATCACCTTCGATGCCGTGCTGCACGATGCCAGCGAGGACGGCAACATCCACCTGGCCCCGCTCGACTTTCCCAAGCCGATCTATGGCCTGGCGATAGAGCCTGCGCGCCGCGGCAACGAGCAGCGCTTATCGGAGCTGCTGCAGAAGCTCACAGCAGCAGACCCATGCCTTCGCATCGAGCATCCGGCGGGGACCAATGAAACCGTCATTCTTGGCTTGGGCGAGTTCCAACTGCGCTGCGCGCTGGAGCGCCTGACCGATCATTACAAGCTTGAGGTCGTGACGCGGCCGCCCAGGATCGCCTATCGCGAAACCATCGAGGGCAAGGCTGAAGGGCATCACCGGCACAAGAAGCAAACTGGCGGTGCCGGTCAGTTCGGCGAAGTGTTTCTCCGCGTCGAACCGCTGCCACGTGGCACGGGCTTTGAATTTGTCGACGCGGTAAAGGGCGGCGCAATTCCTGGCCAGTTCATTCCCGCCGTCGAAAAGGGCATCCGCCAAGTCTTAGACAGCGGACCGCTGGCCGGCTTTCCGATGCAGGACGTGCGCGTCACCGTGTTCGATGGCAAGAGCCACTCGGTCGATTCGAAGGAAGTGGCGTTCGCGGTCGCGGGACGCAAGGCATTTATCGACGCGGTGCTCAAGGCGCGGCCGAGTGTGCTGGAGCCAATCGTGGATATCGAGGTGACGATGCCGGAAGGGGCGATGGGCGACATCATCAGCGACCTCTCGACCAAGCGCGGGCAGGTGCGAGGCACACGTACGGTGGCCGGCAACAACGTCATCGTCGTCGGACAGGTACCGCTGTCCGAACTCAACGACTACCAGTCGCGTCTGAACAGTATCACCGGCGGGCACGGCAACTACGCGATGCAATTCAGTCACTACGAGCCCGTGCCGCCCGCCCGGCAGGAGCAGATGGCATCGCTACACAAGGCCCATGACGACGGCGCGGGCTGATGGGATGTCTTGCTGACGGGGGTGCACGCCGGACGGTGCAACCCCCAAAGCCTTGCGATTTTCGACTCCATCACGAAAACCGCGAGGCCGCCGCCCTCCGACTATCCGATCAGAATGCGGCGCGCGCCTGGATGTAGACCATGCGCGGCGCGCCAACCAGACGGCCGGCGTTGCTGTCGGTGGTACGGGTGTAGTAACGCTTGTCGAACAGGTTGTTGATACCGATGGTGATATCGGTGTTCTTGCGCTGCGGCACCTTGAACATCGCCTGGATATTCCACGTACGGAAACCCGGAATCAGGCCGTTGCTGCCGTCGGCAGACTCCTGCACCGTATTCGCCAGATCCGCGTACTGCTTGCTCTGGTGCGTCGTGGAAACGTTGAACGTCCAGCTACGCCAGTCGTAGCGCGCGCCCAGCGTGTCGGTGGTGCGCGAATAGAACGGCACGTCCATGCCGGACGTGGTGCCCGACTTCTGGATGGCGCGCGTGTACGTGTAGTTGGCGTACAGGTTCAGGCCACCCAGCATGCTGCCCCGCTCGAACGTATAGTCGATGGCCGCTTCCACGCCGTCGTGGTCGGTCGCACCGATGTTCTGGAACGTTGCCGGGAACAGGCCCGGCACCTGCAGGATCTGGTTGTCGAACTTGATCTTGAAGGCGGTCAGTTCACCCTTGATGCGGTTGTCCGTCCAGCGCGTACCCACTTCGAACGTCTTTGCCACTTCCGGCTGCAGCGGATTGCTCGGCGTCTGGGAGTTGAGCTGGGTGTTCTGCACCGGGCCGAACGACGTGCTGTAGTCGGCGAATACCGTCCACGCACTGTTCACCAGATACGACACATTGATCGACGGCAGCGCCTTGTTGTTCAGGCTGTCCCACTGCGTCGTGGTGCCGCGTTGCTGGCGCGTGGTATCGATATGCTCGAAACGCACGCCCGGCACGATGCGCCAGTTGCCGTACGCAATGCGGTCGTCGATGTAGACGGCGTGAGCATCGGTGGCATTGTCGAACGTGGTGGTCGCGCCGTTCAGGCCGGTCACACGGTTCGTATTGAACGTGTTGTCGTCGCCACGCTCGCGGATGTAGCGGTAGCCGACCGTCACGTCATGCGTGGTCGGTCCCACGCCGAAACGCTGCGTAAAGCGCGGCTCGACGCCAAACGTGGTGTAGTTGCGCGGCTGGTGCGCAATCACGGTGGCGCTCTGCTGCAGCGTGCTCTGGCGATAGCTCTCGTTGAAGAACGTGCGGATCTCGAATTCCTGATTGGCGGAGATCGTGTTCACGTAGCCGAGATCGAAGCCGTAGCGGTTGCCGCTCCAGTAGTCGTTCGGGCGCGTGTTCTGGAACGGATCGGCGTTGTACTGCGCCACCGTCAGGCCACCCGGCGTTTTCGACTTGACGTCGTAGTACGACACCTTGCCGTACACCTGCGACGTCGGCGTGATGTCGTAGGCAAACTTCACGGCCAGGTCGTTGACGTTGTCGTCGCTGCCCTTGCGCCATTCGCGGCCGGTCATGCCGGAATACAGCAGCGCGATACCCAGGCCGCTATCCAGCGTGGTGCCCACGAATGCGTTGTACTGGGTGTTGCTGCCGCCGCCTTCGGTGTAGATGTTCTCGCGGACCGAAGCCTCGCCGCTGAACACACCGGGAATGGGCTTGGTGTTGAAGTTGATGATGCCGCCCACGTTCTGCGGGCCGTAGCGCACCGCTCCGCCGCTGCGCACCACGTCGATCGATTCGATATTGCCCAGGCTCACCGGTGCAAAAGACAACTGCGGCTGGCCGTAGGGCGCCACGGCCATCGGAATGCCGTCGAGCAGTACCGTGGAACGCGGAGTGTAGCGGCCGGTCAGGCCCCGTACGCCGATATTGAGGGAGACCGCGCTGCCGGCCGTACCGGAGTTATCGGTCGCCTGCACGCCAGGGATGCGGCGCATGACGTCGCCAATGCTCTGCGCGCCGCTTTGTTCGATCTGCTGCTCGCTGACCACCGTACGGGCACCCGGAAAGCTCTTCACGCTGTTCTGCAGGCCGGTGCCGAGCCAGTTTCCTGATACCTGGACCGTTTCGAGCATTTTTTCCGAGCCTTGCGACGCAGCGCCGGACTCCTGCGCGGCCGCCAGTTGCGGCGTCAGACACAGCATGGAAACAGCCAGCGCCGTGGCGCACATGGCGAAATGGGGCGCGACGGCTGGCAGCCCGTGGCGGCTCGAACTCATGGTCATTCCTTGTAACAAGAAACCTACGAAAGGCCATGAATGTAAGTGGTAATAGTTATCATTTAAAGACTTGACATCGAATGACGCGCGCAATGTATGCCGGATACGACAATGTGTTGCCGATACACGACATCTTTCAGCATCTGACCACGTCAGAGTTCGGGGGCCTCACTGCCGCCGCCCTCAATTGGGTGATCTGCGCGCCCCACCGATAGAGGGTGTCCGCCGTATCCCTCGCCACCCATACTGACCAGCCACCGGCCAGAAGAGCCGGGCCAACCTTGGGTCAGAAACCATGAGTGCAGTCTCATTTGTCGGATACGGTCTTGCGTTTCTGGCGGTGGTCATCATTGCCGCGCGCTGGATCTATCGAAATCACCCGGCCTTGCGGGAGACCGATCCCCAGCCCGAGCGGCGCGCGGACGGTGCCAAGCCCGCCGTCAAACCGCCTCCGCGCGGCCCTTTTTCCGACTGATGCCGCGCTGATCGATGCGCCTTCCCGGGAACTGCGGCTGATGTCCGTTGCCTGAACCTCTTGCGCCCGCGTCACGCGGCGTGCACGCTCGCGCCTGTGAGCCACAAGAACAAAGGGAACAAGACATGGCAACTTCCAACAAGCTGCCGGCGTGGACCATCTGGTCGCCGCTGGCCGCCTGGGCCGCATTCGGCCTGGGCCTTACGATGACGGGCCAAAGCTGGCTGATTGCATTGATGGCCGCCGCACTGGCCGGCGCGGTGTTTTCCGCCGTGCATCATGCCGAGGTGGTAGCGCACCGGGTGGGCGAGCCTTTCGGCACATTGGTGCTGGCGATTGCGGTGACCGTGATCGAGGTGGCGCTGATTGTGTCGGTGATGCTGTCGTCCGGGCCGGAGAAAGCCGGCCTTGCGCGCGACACCGTGTTCGCGGCAGTCATGATCATCTGCAACGGCATCGTCGGCATATGCCTGTTCGTCGGCGCGCTGCATCATCGCGAGCAAGCGTTCCAGGCGCCCGGCGCCAACGCCGCGATGGCGATTCTGGTCACGCTGCTGGGGCTGACAATGGTGCTGCCGAACTTCACCAGCACCACGCCAGGCCCGGTGCTGTCACCATCCCAGCTGGCGTTCTCCGGTGTGATGTCGCTTCTGCTGTATGGCTGCTTCGTGTTCGTGCAGACGGTGCGGCACCGTGACTACTTCCTGGTGGAAGGCAATCACGACGAGAGCGTGCATGCCCCGCCTCCGCCAGACCGCGTGGCCGTGGCCAGCGGCGTGCTGCTGGTGGTCTGTCTGGTGGCCGTGGTGGCGCTGGCCAAGCTGCTGTCGCCTTCAGTGGAAAAGGCCGTCGCCGATGCGGGCCTGCCCGCCGCGGTAGTGGGTGTGGTGATTGCCGCGCTGGTGCTGCTGCCGGAAGGATTGGCCGCCCTGCGCGCCGCGCGGTCGGACCGCATTCAGACCAGTCTGAACCTGGCGCTGGGTTCCGCGCTGGCCAGTATCGGCCTGACCATTCCCACGGTGGCCGTGGTCTTCATCACGATCGGACAGCCGCTCGAACTTGGGCTCAGCGCAAAGGAGATGGTGCTGCTTTTCCTGACCATGATCGTGGCGTCCCTGACGTTGGGCATGGGCCGCACGAC
>NZ_JBYOJV010000022.1:0-102882 GCF_057798835.1 Cupriavidus sp. 291-E7 | reverse complement strand
GGAGTTTTCAGCGCTGACCGGCAGAAAAAAAGTTCTGCAAAAACTGTTGACGAAACGCTGAATGCTCTGCATAATCTCGTTTCTCCGCTGCAACGAAAACGACGCAGCGACAGCGAACGGCAAAGCCGGCCGCTGAGGTTCTTTAACAAACAAACAACCGATAAGTGTGGGCGCTTGATGGCGAACGCCACGAGGTTTCGGCCTTGTGATGCTTCAAAAGTTATCAGTGCTCGCACAGTAAAACATGTTGGTTCACGTCGCGAGATGTGAGCCAGTCAGTTTTCTGAGAGTGAGCGACCGCTCGAAAGAGCGAGGTGCTTCGGCACCACACAGAGATTGAACTGAAGAGTTTGATCCTGGCTCAGATTGAACGCTGGCGGCATGCCTTACACATGCAAGTCGAACGGCAGCGCGGACTTCGGTCTGGCGGCGAGTGGCGAACGGGTGAGTAATACATCGGAACGTACCCTGTTGTGGGGGATAACTAGTCGAAAGATTAGCTAATACCGCATACGACCTGAGGGTGAAAGTGGGGGACCGCAAGGCCTCACGCAGCAGGAGCGGCCGATGTCTGATTAGCTAGTTGGTGGGGTAAAGGCCCACCAAGGCGACGATCAGTAGCTGGTCTGAGAGGACGATCAGCCACACTGGGACTGAGACACGGCCCAGACTCCTACGGGAGGCAGCAGTGGGGAATTTTGGACAATGGGGGCAACCCTGATCCAGCAATGCCGCGTGTGTGAAGAAGGCCTTCGGGTTGTAAAGCACTTTTGTCCGGAAAGAAAACGCACTGGTTAATACCTGGGGCGGATGACGGTACCGGAAGAATAAGCACCGGCTAACTACGTGCCAGCAGCCGCGGTAATACGTAGGGTGCGAGCGTTAATCGGAATTACTGGGCGTAAAGCGTGCGCAGGCGGTTTTGTAAGACAGGCGTGAAATCCCCGAGCTTAACTTGGGAATTGCGCTTGTGACTGCAAGGCTAGAGTATGTCAGAGGGGGGTAGAATTCCACGTGTAGCAGTGAAATGCGTAGAGATGTGGAGGAATACCGATGGCGAAGGCAGCCCCCTGGGACGTCACTGACGCTCATGCACGAAAGCGTGGGGAGCAAACAGGATTAGATACCCTGGTAGTCCACGCCCTAAACGATGTCAACTAGTTGTTGGGGATTCATTTTCTCAGTAACGTAGCTAACGCGTGAAGTTGACCGCCTGGGGAGTACGGTCGCAAGATTAAAACTCAAAGGAATTGACGGGGACCCGCACAAGCGGTGGATGATGTGGATTAATTCGATGCAACGCGAAAAACCTTACCTACCCTTGACATGCCACTAACGAAGCAGAGATGCATTAGGTGCTCGAAAGAGAAAGTGGACACAGGTGCTGCATGGCTGTCGTCAGCTCGTGTCGTGAGATGTTGGGTTAAGTCCCGCAACGAGCGCAACCCTTGTCTCTAGTTGCTACGAAAGGGCACTCTAGAGAGACTGCCGGTGACAAACCGGAGGAAGGTGGGGATGACGTCAAGTCCTCATGGCCCTTATGGGTAGGGCTTCACACGTCATACAATGGTGCATACAGAGGGTTGCCAACCCGCGAGGGGGAGCTAATCCCAGAAAATGCATCGTAGTCCGGATCGTAGTCTGCAACTCGACTACGTGAAGCTGGAATCGCTAGTAATCGCGGATCAGCATGCCGCGGTGAATACGTTCCCGGGTCTTGTACACACCGCCCGTCACACCATGGGAGTGGGTTTTGCCAGAAGTAGTTAGCCTAACCGCAAGGAGGGCGATTACCACGGCAGGGTTCATGACTGGGGTGAAGTCGTAACAAGGTAGCCGTATCGGAAGGTGCGGCTGGATCACCTCCTTTCTAGAGGCTTGTGTTCACAAGTCAAGCGTTCACACTTATCGGTTTGTTTGCTGTTACAGCCAAGGGTCTGTAGCTCAGGTGGTTAGAGCACCGTCTTGATAAGGCGGGGGTCGTAGGTTCAAGTCCTACCAGACCCACCAAGTTATCTCACGGGGGATTAGCTCAGCTGGGAGAGCACCTGCTTTGCAAGCAGGGGGTCGTCGGTTCGATCCCGTCATCCTCCACCACTTACCTTGGGGTAGTCGTCAAAGACAAGTATTCAGGAGTTTATTCTGAGTGATTGTCTTTGGCTGTTGCCAACGAGCATTTAGCTCGGCTGTTCTTTAACAATATGGGATGTAGTAAAGGTGTCGTGAAGCCTTGATGAGAGGCTGAAGTACCCAACACGATACCGGGTTGTGATTGTATCAACCAAAATGTATTTAAGTGATCGAAAGATGACTTGGAATACGGCACAAACGCGAGAACTCAGACCTATGACGGTCGTGTCCTTGAGACACACTCGTTATAGGGTCAAGCGAACAAGTGCATGTGGTGGATGCCTTGGCGATTACAGGCGATGAAGGACGCGGTAGCCTGCGAAAAGCTTCGGGGAGCTGGCAAACAAGCTTTGATCCGGAGATGTCCGAATGGGGAAACCCGGCCCTAATGGGTCATCCCTTGCTGAATACATAGGCAAGGGAAGCGAACGCGGCGAACTGAAACATCTAAGTAGCTGCAGGAACAGAAATCAACCGAGATTCCCAAAGTAGTGGCGAACGAAATGGGAAGAGCCTTGTACTCTTTAGCAGCATTGTTAGCAGAACGGGATGGAAAGCCCGGCCATAGCAGGTGATAGCCCTGTATGCGAAAACAGCGTTGTGGAACTAGGTGTACGACAAGTAGGGCGGGACACGTGAAATCCTGTCTGAAGATGGGGGGACCATCCTCCAAGGCTAAATACTCGTAATCGACCGATAGTGAACCAGTACCGTGAGGGAAAGGCGAAAAGAACCCCGGGAGGGGAGTGAAATAGATCCTGAAACCGCATGCATACAAACAGTCGGAGCCTGGAAACGGGTGACGGCGTACCTTTTGTATAATGGGTCAGCGACTTACATTCAGTGGCAAGCTTAACCGATTAGGGAAGGCGTAGCGAAAGCGAGTCCGAATAGGGCGTTGAGTCGCTGGGTGTAGACCCGAAACCAGATGATCTATCCATGGCCAGGTTGAAGGTGCGGTAACACGTACTGGAGGACCGAACCCACTAACGTTGAAAAGTTAGGGGATGAGCTGTGGATAGGGGTGAAAGGCTAAACAAATCTGGAAATAGCTGGTTCTCTCCGAAAACTATTTAGGTAGTGCCTCGTGTCTCACCTTCGGGGGTAGAGCACTGTCATGGTTGGGGGGTCTATTGCTGATTACCCCGCCATAGCAAACTCCGAATACCGAAGAGTGCAATCACGGGAGACAGACATCGGGTGCTAACGTCCGGTGTCAAGAGGGAAACAACCCAGACCGCCAGCTAAGGTCCCAAAGATTGGCTAAGTGGGAAACGAAGTGGGAAGGCTAAAACAGTCAGGAGGTTGGCTTAGAAGCAGCCACCCTTTAAAGAAAGCGTAATAGCTCACTGATCGAGTCGTCCTGCGCGGAAGATGTAACGGGGCTAAGCCAGTCACCGAAGCTGCGGACGCACGCAAGTGCGTGGTAGGAGAGCGTTCTGTAAGCCTGTGAAGGTGTCTTGTAAAGGATGCTGGAGGTATCAGAAGTGCGAATGCTGACATGAGTAGCGATAAAGGGGGTGAAAGGCCCCCTCGCCGTAAGCCCAAGGTTTCCTACGCAACGTTCATCGGCGTAGGGTGAGTCGGCCCCTAAGGCGAGGCAGAGATGCGTAGCTGATGGGAAGCAGGTTAATATTCCTGCACCGTCGTATGATGCGATGGGGGGACGGATCGCGGAAGGTTGTCCGGGTGTTGGAAGTCCCGGTCCCTGCATTGGAGAAGGCGCTTAGGCAAATCCGGGCGCGGAATTCAAGGATGTGGGGCGAGCGGCCTAGTGCTGCGAAGCAATTGGAAGTGGTTCCAAGAAAAGCCTCTAAGCTTCAGTCATACGAGACCGTACCGCAAACCGACACAGGTGGGCGAGATGAGTATTCTAAGGCGCTTGAGAGAACTCGGGAGAAGGAACTCGGCAAATTGGTACCGTAACTTCGGGATAAGGTACGCCCTTGTAGCTTGACTGGCCTGCGCCAGGAGGGTGAAGGGGTTGCAATAAAATGGTGGCTGCGACTGTTTAATAAAAACACAGCACTCTGCAAACACGAAAGTGGACGTATAGGGTGTGACGCCTGCCCGGTGCCGGAAGATTAAATGATGGGGTGCAAGCTCTTGATTGAAGTCCCGGTAAACGGCGGCCGTAACTATAACGGTCCTAAGGTAGCGAAATTCCTTGTCGGGTAAGTTCCGACCTGCACGAATGGCGTAACGATGGCCACACTGTCTCCTCCCGAGACTCAGCGAAGTTGAAGTGTTTGTGATGATGCAATCTCCCCGCGGCTAGACGGAAAGACCCCATGAACCTTTACTGTAGCTTTGCATTGGACTTTGAACCGATCTGTGTAGGATAGGTGGGAGGCTTTGAAGCGTGGACGCTAGTTCACGTGGAGCCGTCCTTGAAATACCACCCTGGTTTGTTTGAGGTTCTAACCTTGGCCCGTGAATCCGGGTCGGGGACAGTGCATGGTAGGCAGTTTGACTGGGGCGGTCTCCTCCCAAAGTGTAACGGAGGAGTTCGAAGGTACGCTTGGTACGGTCGGACATCGTACCTAAAGTGCAATGGCAAAAGCGTGCTTAACTGCGAGACCGACAAGTCGAGCAGGTGCGAAAGCAGGACATAGTGATCCGGTGGTTCTGAATGGAAGGGCCATCGCTCAACGGATAAAAGGTACTCTGGGGATAACAGGCTGATACCGCCCAAGAGTTCATATCGACGGCGGTGTTTGGCACCTCGATGTCGGCTCATCTCATCCTGGGGCTGTAGCCGGTCCCAAGGGTATGGCTGTTCGCCATTTAAAGAGGTACGTGAGCTGGGTTTAAAACGTCGTGAGACAGTTTGGTCCCTATCTGCCGTGGGCGTTGGAATCTTGACGGGGGCTGCTCCTAGTACGAGAGGACCGGAGTGGACGTACCGCTGGTGTACCTGTTGTCTCGCCAGAGGCATCGCAGGGTAGCTATGTACGGAAGAGATAACCGCTGAAAGCATCTAAGCGGGAAACTCGCCTGAAGATGAGGATTCCCTGGAGGCTTGACCTCCTTGAAGGGTCGTTCGAGACCAGGACGTTGATAGGCTGGGTGTGGAAGCGCAGTAATGCGTTAAGCTAACCAGTACTAATTGCCCGTAAGGCTTGATCCTATAACCAGTGTGTTTTACCTGGTGAGTGCGCCTAGTGCCCAGGTGTACAACACAACCCAATCTTTACTACACCCAGATTCGCCGCGCTGACACTAGTCAGCCCGGCAACCCCTCATGCCTGGTGACCATAGCGAGTTGGAACCACCCCTTCCCATCCCGAACAGGACCGTGAAACGACTTTGCGCCGATGATAGTGCGGACTACCCGTGTGAAAGTAGGTCATCGCCAGGCTCTTATACCCAGAACCCCCAAGCCCAAAAGCTTGGGGGTTTTGCTTTTGTGAAGCGGAATGCGCGCGCATTCCACGCAAGCGGTTGCGCCAGACGGCGCCGCTCGAACGCTGCGTTGCAGTCCTTACCTGAGGCTTGTAAAAGCTCAGGGCTGGCTGCCCTGAATACTCCAGAATCGTGCGTAGTTCGGCCCAAATGGGCCGGCACGCGTTTCGCTCATTTGCTCGTTACCTGGGACAGCATTCCCGTTGTCCCGCTGCACATGGAGGTAACCATGCGAATGATTCGAACCAGCAGTGTTTTGACGGCCGGAGCGCTTCTCCTCATGTCGGTTTCCGCCCTGGCGCAAATGACGCCAGGTCCGCGCGACCCCTACACGCAGGGTGGCTCGACCGCAGGCGGCACCTATGCCCCGAGCACCAGTGGCGCACGTACCGGTGACAAGTTCGACCCGTACACACAGGGCGCGGACAGCACAACGCGGCAGAACCTGACGCCGCAACCGCCGGCACAAACCTATCAAACCACTCCGTCGTACCAGCCTGGCCCGGTGTCAACAGTCGAACCGGATCGTGTTGGTGCCCCAGCCTATCGCGGCGACATGCGCTGGAGTGGGCCGATGCTCGGTTCACGCCTTGGCCCGCGTAGCCTGTATCTGGACGGCGCGTAAGCAACATTAGCAACATCTGATGGCCCGTCGACCTGTATTGCCCCGCACCGTTGCGGGGCTTTCCTTTTTTATGGCTGGGGACAATCTCGCCGCGACTGTCTCATCCACGCAAAACACTGTCTCGTTCACGGGCGTGACCGGCCGATTTCCCTTTGGAATTGGTGCACTCGTTTCGGATTCCCATAACCAAATGGAGTATTTCACTTCATTACAGCCAATTTTCTGTCATCCTGACTTATCTACGAGCTGGTAGTATAGCGAACGATTGGCAGCATGCTTATTGAACTGTTTGCCAGGCAGACTGCTCAAATGCTGCATTGCCAGCTGTAGTTGGCGGCTCACCTTGGAGGAGGAGGCCGTCGAAGTCTGAAGCAACTCAGGCATAGGTTGTGTGAATGACGCCACAAGACAGGTGAGCGTCTGCAGATTTCGGTAAAACCGATTATTGTTGTCGACCGCTAAGACGATGCCCACCCAAGATCGGTGCACGCCTTACGCATGCAACAGTAGTGCCGATAATCGAAGGTCAAGCAGGATATTTGAGAGTACGGGGAGCAGGATTGCCCACACAGGGTGGTCCTGTGCCGGACGCGCGCGCGGCGTGGCCGGTGTTCAGTTTTCCTCCAGGCCGGCAAAGCTGGCGAAAGCAGGGGCCAATGGCGACAATCCGCTGAACCCGATAGCCGACACGTGCCTGTCGCAGGCACGCCAATTGCGTTCACGCGCGCCGTGACGCCCGCCTGGCTTTGGCCAGGACCAATAAGAACCAATTCCGTTTCATCCTCGAGGAAATCGCTATGCAAGCAATGCGCGCCAGGCGTGCTTTGATTCCAGGCATGCTGGCTCTTGCCGTGACGGTGCTGACCGCCTGCGGCAAGAAGAACGAAGCCCCCGCGGCCCAGACGCCTGAAGTGAAAGTTGTCACGCTGAAGGACGAAACCGTTACGCTCGACACGTCCCTGCCGGGACGCACGTTGCCGTACCGGATTGCCGAAGTCCGCCCGCAGGTCAATGGCATCATCCAGAAGCGTTTGTTCGTGGAAGGTAGCGACGTCAAGCAGGGCCAGCAGCTCTACCAGATCGATCCGTCCACATACGAAGCTACCGCGAAGAGTGCCGAAGCCACGCTCGCCTCGTCGAAGCTGCTGGCGGAGCGCTATGGCCGCCTCGTCGGCGACGAAGCCGTCAGCAAGCAGCAGTACGCCGAAGCACAGGCGTCATACCTGCAGTCCAAGGCAGCGGTGGATCAAGCCCATATCAACCTGCGCTACACCAAGGTTCTGGCACCGATCTCCGGCCGTATCAGCCGCTCGATTGTGACGGAAGGCGCGCTGGTGACGAATGGACAGGCGAATGCCCTGGCAACGATCCAGCAGCTGGATCCGATCTACGTCGACGTCACGCAGCCCTCCGCGTCAATCCTGCGCCTGCGCAAGGAGCTGGCAAACGGCCAGTTGCAAGGCGCCGGCTCCAATGCCGCCAAGGTCATGCTGCAGCTCGAGGATGGCAGCACCTATCCGGAAGCAGGCCGCCTCGAGTTTTCGGAAGTGGCCGTCGACCAGAGCACGGGATCGGTCACGCTGCGCGCCGTGTTTCCGAATCCGCGTAACGAGCTGTTGCCTGGCATGTTCGTGCACGCCCGCCTTGCCGAAGGCGTTCGGCAGTCGGCCATCCTGGCACCACAGCGGGGCGTCACACGTGACCTGAAGGGCCAGCCCACTTCGCTGGTGGTCAATGCCAACAACGAAGTGGAACTGCGTGTGCTCAAGACCGATCGCACGATCGGCAACAGCTGGCTGGTGACGGACGGCCTCAAGGCCGGTGATCGCGTGATCGTCGAAGGCCTGCAATTCGTCCGCCCCGGTGCGAAGGTGAAGGCAGCCGAGGCCAATGCCGCGCAAGCCGGCCTGGCACCGGCCTCGGTGCCGGCCGCAGCCTCGGCCCCCGCCGCCAAGTCCTGATCGGGACCGACGCATAAGGATTTGCCATGTCTAATTTCTTTATCGAGCGGCCGATCTTTGCGTGGGTGATCGCGCTCGTGATCATGCTGGCCGGCGTGCTGTCGATACGCTCGCTGCCGGTCACGCAATATCCCGCGATCGCGCCGCCCACCATCGCCATTTCGGTGACCTATCCGGGTGCATCGGCACAGACCGTGCAGGACACGGTGGTGCAGGTTATCGAGCAGCAGCTGAACGGTCTCGACCGGTTGCGCTACATCTCGTCGGAATCGAACTCCGACGGCAGCATGACCATCACGGCCACGTTCGAGCAGGGCACCAACCCCGATATCGCGCAGGTTCAGGTCCAGAACAAGCTGGCCCTGGCCCAGCCACTACTGCCGCAGGAAGTGCAGCAGCAGGGCATCCGTGTGACCAAGTCGGTGCGTAACTTCCTGATTATCGTGGGCCTGATCTCGACCGATCCGGCCACCACGCGGGAAGATCTGTCGAACTACATCGTGTCGAACCTGCAGGATCCCATCTCGCGCACGTCGGGTGTCGGTGACTTCCAGGTCTTCGGCTCGCAGTACGCAATGCGTATCTGGCTGGACCCGGCCAAGCTCAACAGCTTCCAGTTGGCGCCGCTCGATGTCAGCAATGCCATCAAGGCGCAGAACGTGCAGGTGGCCTCGGGCCAGCTGGGCGGCCTGCCTGCGGTGCGCGGCCAGCAGCTCAACGCAACGGTGATCGGCAAGACCCGTCTGCAGACGGCCGAGCAGTTCGGCAGCATCCTGCTGAAGGTGAACGCCGATGGCTCGCAGGTGCGCCTGCGCGATGTGGCCGAGGTGGGCCTCGGTGGCCAGGACTATTCGATCAACGCCCAGTACAACGGGCGGCCGGCATCGGGTATCGCCATCCGCCTGGCCTCGGGCGCGAACGCGCTGGAAACGGTCAAGAACATCCACAACACACTGAAGCAACTGGAGCCGTCGTTCCCGCCGGGCATCAAGGCGGTATTCCCGTATGACACCACGCCAGTGATTGCCGACTCGATTCAGGAGGTGGTCAAGACACTGCTCGAGGCAATCGTGCTGGTGTTCTTGGTGATGTACCTGTTCCTGCAGAACTTCCGCGCCACGCTGATCCCGACGATCGCGGTGCCGGTGGTTCTGCTGGGCACCTTCGGCGTGCTGGCTGCGTTTGGCTACTCGATCAACACGCTGACGATGTTCGGGATGGTGCTCGCAATCGGCCTGCTGGTGGACGATGCCATCGTGGTGGTGGAAAACGTCGAGCGGGTGATGTCCGAGGAGGGGCTGGGGCCGAAGGAGGCCGCCCGGAGATCGATGGGCCAGATTCAGGGCGCATTGGTCGGCATCGCACTGGTGCTGTCCGCAGTGTTCCTGCCGATGGCATTCTTCGGTGGCTCCACGGGCGTGATCTACCGCCAGTTCTCGATCACGATTGTCTCCGCGATGGTGCTCTCCGTGCTGGTGGCGCTGATCCTGACCCCGGCACTGTGCGCGACGATGCTCAAGCCGATCGAAAAGGGCGACCACGGCGAACACAAGGCCGGCTTCTTCGGCTGGTTCAACCGGAGCTTCATCAGGTCCACGCAGAAGTATGAAGGCGGCGTGGTCAGCATCCTCAAGCGGCGTGCCCCGTTCCTGATCATCTACGTGGTGATCGTGCTGGCGATGGGCTTCCTGTTCACGCGGATCCCGACGTCGTTCCTGCCGGAAGAAGACCAGGGCGTGCTGTATGCCCAGGTGCAGACGCCGCCGGGTTCGTCGGCCGAGCGTACGCAGACCGTGCTGGACCAGATGCGCAACTACCTGCTCAACGATGAAGGCAAGATCGTGGAATCGCTGTTCACGGTCAACGGCTTCAACTTTGCCGGCCGCGGCCAGAGCTCGGGTCTTGCGTTCATTCTGCTCAAGCCGTTCAAGGAGCGCGAGGGCGATGCCACCAGCGTGTTCGACCTGACCAAGCGCGCGCAGGCCAAGTTCAGCACGTTCCGTGATTCGCTGGCATTTGCCTTCGCGCCGCCCGCGGTGCAGGAACTCGGCAACGCCACCGGCTTCGACTTCTATATGCAGGATCAGGCCGGCCTGGGTCACGACGCGCTGATGGAAGCACGCAACAAGTTCCTGTCGCTTGCCGCCAAGAATCCCGCGCTTCAGCGTGTGCGCCCGAACGGCCTGAACGACGAGCCGCAGTACGTGCTTGAGATCGATGACGAACGCGCACGCGCGCTGGGTATCTCGCTGAGCGACATTAACAGCACGGTGTCGATTGCGTGGGGTTCCAGCTACGTGAACGACTTCATCGATCGCGGCCGCGTGAAGCGTGTCTACCTGCAGGGACGACCCAACGCGCGGATGAACCCGGATGACCTGAACAAGTGGTTTGTGCGCAACGACAAGGGCGACATGGTGCCGTTCTCGGCGTTCGCCACCGGCAAGTGGGGCTACGGTTCACCCAAGCTCCAGCGCTACAACGGCGTGCCGGCGGTGGAAATCCTCGGCGAACCGGCCGCGGGCAAGAGTTCGGGCGAGGCGATGGCGGCCGTCGAGGAAATCATGAAGCAGATGCCTACTGGTATCGCTTACTCCTGGACCGGCCTGTCGTACGAAGAACGACTCTCGGGTGCCCAGGCTCCGGCGCTGTACGCGCTGTCGCTGCTGGTTGTGTTCCTGTGTCTGGCGGCGCTGTATGAAAGCTGGGCGATTCCGTTCTCGGTGATGCTGGTGGTGCCGCTTGGCGTGATTGGCGCCCTGATGGCGACTATCGCACGCGGCCTGTCGAACGACGTGTTCTTCCAGGTGGGCCTGCTCACCACGGTGGGCTTGTCGGCGAAGAACGCGATCCTGATCGTCGAATTTGCCAAGGACCTGCACGATCAGGGCAAGGGCGTGGTCGAGGCGGCGGTCGAGGCATGCCGTATGCGCTTGCGTCCGATCATCATGACGTCGCTGGCGTTCATGCTCGGCGTGTTCCCGCTGGCCGTGTCGCAAGGCGCGGGCGCTGGCAGCCAGCATGCCATCGGTACCGGCGTGATCGGCGGCATGATCACCGCCACCGTGCTGGCCATCTTCTGGGTGCCGTTGTTCTTTGTCGTCGTCACGTCGATCAAGGAACGCCGTCGCAAGTCCGGATCATCCTCCCTGGAAACGGGAGCCCAAGCATGAGAAAGACGCTACTTTGCCTGGCCGCCGTGGCGGCCCTCGCTGGCTGCAGCCTGATCCCGAACTATGACCGGCCCGCCGCGCCGGTGGACGCCGCCTATCCGCTGGGCGACGCCTACCAGACCGGCGCTGGCGATGCACGGGTGCCGCCCGCGGCGGAGCTGGGTTGGCGCGAATATTTCGCCGATCCCCGCTTGCATCGGCTGATCGAGGTTGCGCTGGAAAACAACCGCGACCTGCGCGTGGCCGCGCTCAATGTGGACGCCTATCGCGCGCAATACCGCATCCAGCGCGCGGACCTGTTCCCCGAGGTGGGAGTAGCGGCCCAGGGCACGCGCCAGCGTGTGCCGGCCGATCTCTCGTCGACGGGGCAGCGCATGATCAGCAGCCAGTACGGGATATCGCTGGGCACCACGGCCTGGGAGCTGGATCTGTTCGGACGTCTGCGCAGCCTTAGCGAGGCTGC
The DNA here is from genome assembly GCF_057798835.1 of Cupriavidus sp. 291-E7. Classification (NCBI taxonomy): domain Bacteria; kingdom Pseudomonadati; phylum Pseudomonadota; class Betaproteobacteria; order Burkholderiales; family Burkholderiaceae; genus Cupriavidus; species Cupriavidus sp. 291-E7. The sequence goes on along the minus strand of NZ_JBYOJV010000022.1, from coordinate 91,125 downwards.
ACTTGAGCAATACTTCGCCAGTGAGGAAGCGCGCCGCAGCACGCAGATCTCGCTGGTGGCCAGCGTGGCCAATGCCTATCTGACGCAACTCGCGGACGAAGCCAACCTTCAGGTCACGCGCGACACGCTTGGCGCGTTCGAGCGCACGTACAACCTCACTCGGCGCAGCTTCGAGGAAGGTATCGCGTCGCGTCTGGACCTGCGCCAGTCGCAGACGCAGGTCGAGAATGCGCGCGCGCAGCTGTCGCGCTATACGCGCCTTGTCGCCCAGGACGTCAACGCGCTGACACTGTTGCTTGGCGCTGGCATCCCGTCCGATCTGCCCCAAGGGCTCCCGCTGGACCAGAAGCTGTTAGCCGAAGTGCCGGCCGGCATGCCGTCGGACCTGCTGCAGAATCGCCCCGACATCCTGTCGGCCGAGCACCGCCTGAAATCGGCCAATGCCGATATCGGCGCGGCGCGTGCGGCGTTCTTCCCGCGCATTACGCTGACTGCCTCGGGTGGCACGGCAAGCCGCCAGTTGTCCGGCCTGTTTGAAGCGGGATCTGGCACCTGGCTGTTCTCGCCACAGATCTCGCTGCCAATCTTCACGGCCGGCAGCCTGCGCGCGAGCCTGGACTACGCGAAGATCCAGAAGGACATCAACGTGGCCACGTACGAACGCACCGTGCAGTCGGCGTTCCGCGAGGTGTCCGATGGACTGGCAGCGCGCGGTACGTTCACCGATCAGGTCGCGGCACAGATGCGACTGGTCGAGGCAAGCTCGGACTACTACCGGCTTGCTGAAGGGCGCTACCGCACCGGCGTCGACAGCTACCTGACCGTGCTCGATGCACAGCGCCAGCTGTTCACGGCACGGCAGGCACTGATCGAGGCACGCCTGAACCAACTGACCAGCGAGGTCAACCTGTACAAGGCACTGGGCGGTGGACTGAACGAAGCCACTGGCGCGCCCGCGGGCGATGCCGGCACCACCACGGGCAGTATTTCAGGCGGCGGCAAGTCAGCTTCCTAGCCCGCCGGGTACACGTGCAAAAAGAAAAACGGAGGCAGCTTTCTGGCTGCCTCCGTTTTTTATTGCACGGCTGTTGCCGCGAACGCGTCCATGACCGCGATACCAGCTGCGATCTAACCCCGCACCTGCCCGCAATCGGATCGTGACTACAGCGTTGACTTGCCGAACAGGCTTTCCAGCAGTTCCACAACCAGCTCGGCGGTCTGATTGTGCACGTCACGCGCGGGATTCAGTTCGAGCACGTCGAGCGAGCCGAGCGCGCCGGTATCCTCGATCATCTCCAGGGCAAGGTGCGCCTCACGATAGGTGGGGCCGCCGCGCACGGGCGTGCCCACGCCCGGTGCGATCTGGCTGTCGAGGAAGTCCACGTCGAAGCTGACGTGCAGGTGCGTATTGGCATCGATACCAGCCAAGGCCTGCTCCATCGTCTGGCGCATACCGTTTTCGTCGATGTAACGCATGTCGTAGACCGTCAGCCCGAGTTCGCGCAGGCGCAGCTTTTCCTGGGCATCGACGCTACGGATGCCCACCTGGCGGATTTGTCTGGCCGACATGGCTGGCGTGACGCCGCTGAGCGCGGTCAGCGGCGCCGGCCCATCGCCGCACAGACAGGCCACGGGCATGCCGTGGATGTTGCCGGTGGGGCTGGTGCTGCCGGTGTTGGCATCGGCGTGGGCGTCGAGCCACAGCACGAGCAGGTTCTTGCCCTGTTCCCGGCAGTAGCGGGCGGCCGCGCTGACCGAACCTATCGCCAGGCAATGATCGCCTCCCATCAGCAACGGCATATGGCCGGCCGCCAGCGTGGCATAGGTGGTCTCGAAGATCTGCTCGTTCCATGCGAGCACTTCCTGCAGGTGTCGCATGCCATCGATCGGCGGCTGCCACGGATTGCCAGGCCCGCTAAGGTTGCCCAGGTCGTGCACCTGCAGCCCGTTGTTGGCTAGGACGCTGGCGATATCGGCCACGCGCAGGGCGTCGGGCCCCATCGATGCGCCGCGAATGCTGGCGCCCACATCGGTCGGTGCGCCGATCAATGTCACTGGCTTCATGCAATCTCCATCGCGTGTCTTCTATGACGCACCCATTGTTGGGTGCCGTCGAACCGGTGGCTTGCAAATAATGATCGCACCGATCTCAGGTTGCATCGTAGGAGCGCCAAAAATCTTCTGCAGGACAGGAGTTGCCGCCCTATAATTCGTTGATCATTGATCGCACAATTATTGATCGGGCAATAAAATGGCATCGGATTCGGGTCATGGACAGGATGGGTCACAGTCGGGCAGCAGCGGACAGGTGCTGCCGTTTCGTGAATCGCTGCTCGCGATGTTCGGCATTGCTTTCGTGGTGATGCTCGTTGCGCTGGACCAGACCGTCGTTTCCACTGCATTGCCGACGGTAGTGGCCGAGTTGCAGGGTTTTGAATACTACGCGTGGGTAGCCACGGCCTATCTGCTGACATCGGTCGTCACCGTGCCGGTCTTTGGCAGGCTGGGCGACTACTATGGGCGCAAGCCGTTTGTGCTGGCGTCGATCGTCGTGTTTCTGGCGGCATCGGTGCTGTGCGGGATGGCCACGAACATGCCGTTCCTGGTGGCAGCCCGCGCGCTCCAGGGGATTGGCGGCGGGATGCTCGTCGGCACTGCGTTTGCCTGCATCCCGGACCTGTTTCCAGATCCGCACGTGCGTCTGCGCTGGCAGGTCATGATGAGCACGGCATTCGGGCTGGCCAATGCGGTGGGTCCTTCGCTGGGTGGTCTGCTGACCGAGTGGTATGGCTGGCGCGCGGTGTTCTATATCAATGTCCCAGTGGGGCTGCTGGGGCTGGTATTCGCCTGGCGCTACCTGCCGCATCTACGTCAGCAGAAAAACCAGGGGCCGGTTCGGATCGACTGGCTAGGGGCGTTCCTGATTGCGGCCGGGTTGGGCAGCCTGCAACTATCCGTGGAATGGCTGCCCGAGCGCGGCTTCGACCTGGTGACCATCGGACTCATGGTGCTGTCGTGCGCGTCGTTCGTAGCCTTGTGGCAATGGTCGCGCCGCTGCGAGAACCCGATCCTGCCGCTCGACATGTTCCGCAATCCGGCACTGGCGCCGCTGTTCGTGCTCGGTGTGCTGGGCGGGTTTGCGATGTTTGCGCTCTTGCTCTATGCGCCGTTGCTGTTTCAGGGCGGATTTGGCTATTCGCCGAAGGAAGCGGGGTTGCTGGTCACGCCGCTGGTGGTATGCATCACCATTGGCAGCATCGTCAACGGACGGATCATTACGCGCATTCCGCAGCCCAACAGCATGTTGTACGCCGGCTTTACGCTGCTGGCGCTGGCGCTGCTGGGCCTGTCGCAGGCCACGCGCGGCATGCATCACAATTTGCTGCTGGCCATCATGCTGTGCGCGGGGCTGGGACTTGGGTTTGTGTTGCCTAACCTGACGGTGTTCGCGCAACAGACGGCGGGACGCTCCCATCTCGGAATTGCCACGGCCATGTTGCAGTCACTGCGCATGGTGGGCGGGATGGTAGGCACTGCGCTGGTGGGCACGTTGGTGACGCGCAGCTATACCGCAGGTGTGACAACGGCTCTTGCATCCGCCCATGCTTCCGACTGGGCGGCCAGGATGACCGATCCGCAGATCCTGATCGACAAAGCCGCGCAAACGGAATTGCTGACCAATCTGCAACAGGCAGGGCACAATGGAGCCCTGCTGCTGGAGCAGGCCCGGGTGTCGCTGGTGAGTGCCATCCATCTTGGCGTGCTACTGGCAGCCGTCGCGGCCCTGGTCGGTATCTGGCGTGTTCGCCGTGTGCCGCCGATCAGGCTGGCACGGGTGCATGAACCTGTGATGGCCGCGGACTGATATCCGCAAACTGGAGACTGGATTTTGGAACTGGAGCGACAAAGCCTGGCCGTGCTGCAGCAGTTCGGACGCACTTACCGGGCGTACGCCGCCGCGTTCGAACAGCGTATCGGGCATCCCTTGCCGCGCTGGCGCATTCTGTTTGCCCTGCATGGGCACGAGGGCCCGATTGCGCAAAAACCATTGGCCGATCGCGTCGGCATGGACCCCGGTGCGCTGACACGGCAGCTCAAGGCATTGCAGGAACTTGGCTGGATCGAACGCTCGACAAGCGAGCGCGACAACCGCATGACCAACGTCACGCTGACTGACCTGGGCCGCGAGATTGTCGACCAGGCAATGCCGCGGCGCGCGGAATTCCTGCAGGACGTGCTTGCCAACGTGTCGGAAACCACGATGCACAACCTCTCGAAGGGCCTGGCCCAGCTAGAGGCCGGCATCGCCGACGCCGTGGAGCGCACCGAGCGCGATGCCGCCTGACGTTCTCAGGGGCGCCGTCCGCTAGGCGGCCCCAAAGATCGCCGCAATCGCGGCAGGGTTCGACGGGAAATAAAAGTGAACGTATGAAGCGGTAAGGCTGCCCAGCTGATACACCGCCTCCCCCGTGCTGCCATCGCGCGGGGATACTGCCCTGGTAGCCGGCACCAGCGGGGAAGCCGCGCTCGAATAGTGGAACGTATGTCCACGCAGCACTTCACCGGTGGCCGGCATCGCCACGGCCTGATGACCGATCGCGGCGAGCCTGCGCTGCATCGTGACCGTACCCGGCAACAGGCCGGCCATTGCATGGCTGACTCCCGCCTTGTCGACCAGGCGCTCGAACAGCGCCATCATGCCCCCGCACTCCGCCAGCATCGGCACGCCGCGTGCGCACGCATCGCGCAACGCTTCCTGCATCGACGTATTGGCCGCCAGTGCTGCCGCATGCAGTTCAGGGTAGCCGCCAGGCAGCCATACGGCATCGCACGGTGGCAGGGCATGGTCGCGTAACGGCGAGAACCAGGCGATATGCGCGCCCAGCGCGCCAAGTGTCTCGATGTTCGCCGGATAAATGAACCGGAAGGCATCGTCGCGTGCAATGGCGATGCGCTTGCCAGCCAACAACCGTGGCGGTGCCTCGATGGCGGCCGGAGCAAAAGCCACCGGTTGGGGCAGGTGCGCCAGCGGCAGTGCGGCCAGCGCATCCGCCAGGCTGTCGAGCCGTTGCATGAGGTCGGGCAATTCGTCCGCGCTGAACAGGCCGAGGTGCCGCTCGGGCAAGCTCGCCGAGGCATCGTGCGCCAGGGCGCCTGCCCAGGCGATGTCAGGCGGCAGGCTCTCGCGCAGCATGCCTGCATGACGCTCACTGCCAACGCCGTTGGCCAGCACGTGCATGGCGCGGAATGGCTTGCCATAGTGGGCAAGCCCGTAAGCCACCGCACCGAATGTCTGAGCCATCGCGCCGGCCTGGATCACGGCAAGCACCGGCAGGCCGAACAGGCGTGCCACATCGGCGCTGCTGGGCGTGCCGTCGTGCAGTCCCATCACCCCTTCCACCAGCAGCAGGTCCGCCTGCTCCGCCGCTTCGGCCAGCCGGGCCCTGGCATCGGCCTCTCCGGTCATCCAGAGATCGATCGCCTGCACCGGCGCGCCGCTGGCCGCCGCCAGCAGCGTCGGGTCCAGAAAGTCGGGGCCGGTCTTGAACACGCGGACCCGGCGGCCCTGGCGTGCATGCAGACGGGCCAGGGCGGCAGTCACGGTGGTCTTGCCCTGGCCAGACGCCGGAGCAGCGATCATCAATGCCGGTACGGCGCGGGTGTTGGTTGGAATCGGAGCGGGAGAGTGCGGCAACATTTGCGAAACGGGATCGGTGGGCAAACCAGATCGCGGTGAGGAATTGAGCATGGCCAACTGGCGTGGCCGATTATAGCGAGCGGTATCCATGATCTTCAGCACCGAGGCAGCACCATGCCCTGCAGCGCCGCGCATTCGAACAGTTCGCGGTCGTTGCTGACGCCCAGCTTGTGCATCGCGCAGTTTTTCTGCCGGCTGATGGTCTTCACGCTGCGGCACAACGTCGCGGCGATCTCGGTCACCGTGCGTCCTGTCAGGTACAGGCGCAGCACTTCCATTTCGCGCGCGGACAGCCGCAGCATGCCGTCGCGGCCGACTGGCACCATCATGCTCAACTCGGTCGGGGCCAAGGCCCGCAACGCCGATTTTCCGATATAGGTGAAGCCCCGCTGCGCGCGCGCGATGGCCGTGACGATTTCGGCAAGCTGGCTGTCCTTGAGCAGCAGCCCCTGCACGCGCACATCGAGAATGGTCCGCAGTACCAGCGGATTGGTGATCATCGTCAGCACCAGGACCGACATGCCCGGATACCGGCGCCGCAGCGCCGTGAGCAGGCGTACGCCGTCCAGTTCGGCGGGGCCTGGCATATGAAAGTCGGTGACCACAACATCGGGCCGCAGAAGATCGGCCTGCTGCAGCAGTTCGGTGGCACTGGCAACTTCTCCGCAAACTTCCCAGCCGGTCTGCGTTTGCAACCTGGCTCGGATTGCCGCCGTAATGACGGGGTGGTCGTCGGCCAGCAAAATCCTCAACGTCATCCATCGACTCCTGTCCTGTACAAATGGCTCAGCGTTCGGCTTCTCGCTGGCGTCAAAAAAGCGCCGCACGCGGGAGTGCGTACGGCGCGAACACGCAGCAACTGCGCGCATGCGGTGAAGTGGACCAAACGGGCGATGGCCCTCGACACCTGCGATGCCCGGCGAGGTTAATGCGGGTGGAGCAGTATGGGAGTAAGAGGATTCGCAAAATGCACGTACGAGTCGTGTGTTTGCGTGCGAAAAGCGCAAAGTGGCCCCGCGATGGTCATCGCGGGGCCAAGCCAAGGCGTGCGTGTGGTGCGGAACTCAGGCTACGGCCAGGGGCCGGGCCTGATTCTGTGCGTGGCGGCGGCTGTCGATGGCCTTGAGCGGATCACGTAGCACGGACGTGCCAACATCCATGATCTCGCGCAGTGCCGCGCGGTCGGGCGCGCGTTGCGGCATCCAGAAATGCAGCGCGGCCCAGGCGGGGAACGCAGCCGGTGGCGCCAGCAGCCGCGTCTTGCGGTCGCGCGTGACCAGTGGCACGTTGAAATCGAGTATCGGGCAAATGCCGCCCGCCGCATGCAGCAGCGTGATCTGCGTATGCCAGGACGGCACCACGGTTTCGCGGTGTCCCGGCGTGCTGGCGCGGCGGGTCAGGAAGGCATGCAGCGGGCTGCCGCTCTCGCAATCTTCCTGTAGCAGGATCCAGTCGGTCTTGGCCTCGTCGTTGCTGCCGCCGCCGCGTGTGGCGCTCACCAGGCGGCGCGGCGTGGCCAGAATGCTATGCGGAATCACGCTATCGGGCACGCTGGCGCCGTCGACCACGAACGCACAGTCGAGGTCTCCGGTGTCGAGGCAGTCGCCCAGCGCTGCGTCCGCGATCACGGGGCGCGTGATGAAACTGTCGTGGGGGAATCGCTCGCAGAGTGCCGTAAGAATCTCTGTAATTACGGGATCGCCGATTGACGGCGAGAATCCGATCGAAATACGTCGGCTATTGCTGGCCGCCGGTCCATTGTGGTCCTGTGGCTGCACCAGATGGTTCCAGCGAGCGAGGATCTGTCTGGCGGTTTGTTCGAGCCGCAGCGCATGCGGCGTCGGTTCCAACATTCCGTTGCGCTTGACGAACAGCGCGTCGCCAGTGATCTCGCGCAGGCGGGCCAGGCTGTAAGCCACGGTTGGAATGCGTCCCTGAGTGCAAGCGGCTACCGCGCTGAGGTCGCGGTACTCCATGAGCAGGACGAACACATGCAATAGCTTGGTGCTGACGTGCCGCATACTGACTTCTCCCGATCCGAGACTGCTGGTTTTTTTTTGTTGTGGTGAAGCATTGCAACTTCGTGACTGGAAGACCTGCCGTTGCAGGTTCTGACACTTCGCAATGCCTGCGACCAATACAGCATGAAACTACAAAAGGGCGGGAACAAATTCGATACGCCCGGGCGATGCTATCCATGTGTTGCACATGGACACATCCACAATTACCGCGCGTCTTCGACTATGCGTCGAAGACGGTTGCGGCATGGCAGTGGCTCCTCTTCCTCAGGCCCGGACCCGGCAGTCGCACAGCAAGAAACGTTGCTGTTGCGTGTTGCCGGACGCCTGTCTGCTACGCCGGGGAGGCGTGCCTTGCAGGCGTTTTGAAAGTTAGTTGATGCGAAGAAATCTTAATACAACATTTACCAAACTACTAGAACCGCGTTTGATGCCACCTTTGTCATGGCGTTGGTAAAGGCGCTTTGTTCGCACATCCATACAAGGCTGAAAGCCGCGTGGGACGGGCGATACGGCGATGCGGGCTGTCCCGCTGGGCGGAACACGATCGTCACGTTTTGCTGAAGGAAATGGTTTGAATCGCATGATGGAGCACGATTCAAAATAGGAATATTCCAAGTTGGAAAAGCAAAATTTGGTTCGATGCTTTTTGCGTGCCCCATATGGGGGTTACCGCCACGGCCTGGCGCTGCCGGCAGCGTGGCTGGCAGTGCCGATGCGTCCGTTAAATTTGCTTAACTCGTGCCGCGAAGACACTGAATTCCTTTTGTGCATGCGGTGGATTACCTTACCCGCATGATCGGCAGGCCGTCGTGCCCGCCGCACGAGAAGCCGACGAGCGGAGGTATGGTGAACAGACGCTATTCGGAGGAACAGATCCGCATGTACCTGGCCGAGGCCGCGAGCGGGGTCCCCGTGCGGGAGCTATGCGCGCGGTATGGCTTCAGCGACGCATCGTTCTATGGATGGCGCAACAGGTACGGGCAGCACCGGCAGGGCGATGCCGCCGACGCGCGCCGCATGCGCCAGCTGGAAGAAGAGAACGCGCGTCTGAAGGGTATGCTTGCGGATGCGCTGCTGCAACTCGAGCTGCTGCGCAACCGTACCGGCAGGCGTGGCAACGGCAAGGCGGATTCGTGACGCCGTGCGCCGCCACGTGCGGGCCGGATGCCATCGCAAGGCAATGTTCACGTTGCCGTTGAATTCTGGAGTTTTTCTGGTGAGAAAGCTTTTCGCAGCCATCGCTGCAGCAGGATGCTTTGTTCCGCTCGTTGCCTTCGGGCAGGCACCGTCGACGGATCCGGCCACGCCGATGATCGCGCCGCCGCCCCCCCGCATGCTCGATCCCGCCACGTCCACCGTGGACGATCCGGGCGCCGCCGCTGGCACGTCGCAGCGAGCGCATTGCAAGGAGTTGCTCGACAAGATCAACGCATTGCCTGCCGGGCCGCAGTGGTCGCAAGGAAAATCATCGGTGACCACGGCTGATGGCCGCAACTACTCCACACTGGAGCGCGCACCGGAACGCAAGCGCCTGGAAGAAGCCTACCGGCAGGAGTGCGCGCAGGCCCGCAAGTAGGCTGTCGGCACCAGGAAGCGTGGCTCGGCCAGCATCGAAGACACGGTTGGCGGTCCTTTTTTTCATCATGGAGGGAGCGATCATGTTGCGTATGCAACGATTCCTGGCCTGGATGCTCGGGCTGACGCTGCTGGCTGCCGCCGGCGGTGCGTTGGCCCAGTCCAAACTCGACAAACCGCATCTCGATCAGCTACTGGCGCCGGTGGCGCTGTATCCGGATGCGCTGCTATCGCAGGTGCTGATGGCTTCGACGTATCCGGCCGATGTGGCCGCGGCCGCGCAGTGGTCGAAGTCGAATCCGAGCCTGTCGGGCGATGCCGCCACCAAGGCGGTGACCAGCGAGCCGTGGGATCCCAGCGTGCAGTCGCTGGTGGCCTTTCCATCGGTGATGGACATGATGGGACGGCAGCCGCAATGGGTGCAGTCCGTGGGCGATGCGTTCCTGGCGCAGCCCGATGACGTAATGGATTCCGTGCAACGCCTGCGCGTGCAGGCGCAGAAGGCCGGCACGCTGAAGACCACGGAGCAGCAGAAGGTGGTGACGCAGCAGAGCGGCGGCACCACGGTCGTCCAGATCGAGCCAGCCAATCCGCAGGTGGTGTATGTGCCGACGTACAACCCCACCGTGGTCTACGGCGCCTGGCCTTATCCCGCCTATCCGCCAGCCTACTATCCGCCGCCACCGGGATCGGTATTCGCAACGGCGCTGGTGTCCGGTATCGGATTCGGGCTTGGCGTGGCTGCGGTGAATTCGCTATGGGGCGGATTCAACTGGGGCTCGCATGACGTGAATATCAACGTCAACCGCTACAACAACGTCAACGTGAACCAGCGGCTCGACGTGAACCGGGCCAACGTGAACTGGCAGCACAACCCCGCCAATCGGGGCAACGTGCCCTACAACAATCCGAACGTCGCCAACCGTTTCGATGCGCAGCGGCAGCAGGGACTGGCCAACCGGCAGCAGCTCGGGCAAGGCGGCGGCGGTGTCCAGAACCAGCAGCGGTTGGGGCAAGGCGGCGGCGTGCAGAACCAGCAGCGGCCCGGGCAAGGCGGCGGCGGTATCCAGAACCAGCAGCGACTGGGGCAGGGCGGCGGTGGCGTGCAGAACCAGCAAAGCCGCGATGCCGCGCGTGACCGTGCCGCCCAGTCGTTCCAGGGGAGCACGGGCCAGCCAATTGCCGGTCATAACGCGTCCGGCGTGAATCGCCAGGGCGGTGGGCAGAATGCACGGCCGGCCGGTGCTGACCGGCAGCGTGCGGACCAGAACGAAGCGCGCAACCGCGCACGCGACAGCAATCGTGACAACGCATTCCGCGATGCAGGCAATGGCGACCGCATGCGCCAGCAGGCCGATCGCGGCGGCGGCAGCCTGCAGCACACCAATGCCGGACGGCAACAGCAAAGTGGGATGTCTGAAAGATCCGGCGGCTTCCAGGGTGGCGGTGGTGGTGGAGGCGGCGCGCATCTTGGCGGGGGTGGGGGCGGCGGCGGAGGCGGCGGTCATTTCGGTCACGGTCGGAGATAACGATGAAGCGCAACCAGGGAACCCGCGGCAACGGCCGCGTATGGCAGTCGTTGCGCGTGCTCGCGGTGGCGGCGCTGCTGACCGCACCGGCAGCAATGGCGCAGCAGGTCTTTTCGTCGCCCGAAGCGGCTATGGAAGCGCTGGGCGATGGCGTCGCGCGGAGCGACACCGACGCCCTCAAGCGCGTGCTCGGCGCCCAGTATCACAGGCTGGTGCCGCCGCAGCTCGATGAGCAGGATATCTACGATTTCCTAGGCGCCTGGGCCAATCACCATGCCATCCGCCAGGAGCGTGACGGCGTGGCTAGCGTGGAAGTGGGCGGCAGCGGATGGACGTTTCCCGTGCCCATCGTGAAACGCAAGTCAGGCTGGCAATTCGATCTGCCTGCGGGTGAACGCGAAGTACGCGTCCGGCGCATCGGCCGTAACGAAATCGTGGCGATGGACACGCTGCTGCAACTGGCCGATGCCCAGCAGCGCTATGCGGAGCAGGTCGGCAAGGGTGGCTACGCACGCCAGCTCGTCAGCACGCCGGGCAAGACCGACGGACTGTACTGGCCGTCCGCTTCGACGGAGAACGATAGCCCGCTAGGACCCGATGCCTTGGCGATGGGTCCGCAGACGCCGCCCGACGAGGCGTTCTTTGGCTACCGCTACCGCGTGATCGCGCTGCCGAAGGGCAGCGATGCGAAGTTCGCGTTCATTGCATGGCCTGCCCGCTATGGAGAGTCGGGCGTGCATTCGTTCATGCTTGATAGTGACCGCAAGTTCTACGAGCGCGATCTGGGCAAGGGCACGGCATCACGTGCCGGTGCCGTGCGCACCTTTGCGCCCGAGGGCTGGGAGCAAGTGGCAAAGCAGTAGCGGGTTTCTTGTCAGTTGTCGGCCGGGCCGCGCAGTGCGATGCGGTCCGGGTCGGCATGCACGGCCGCCAGCCCGCTGTGATCGACGATGCGAAGCTTGCGCTGCCGCACCGTGATCAGTCCCACGGACCCAAAGCGCGACAGCAGCCGCGAGACCGTTTCCAGTGTCAGTCCAAGGTAGCTGGCGATGTCGTTGCGCGTCATCGCCAGTGTCAATACGCCGTCCGTGATGCTGCGCCGGGTCTGCTCCGCTGCCAGATCCAGCAGCAGCATGGCCAGCCGCTGGGCCGCTTTCATCGAACCGATTGCCACAAGCAGTTCGGCTTGACGCTGGGCCTGACGGCGCAGGATTGCCAAAACGGCGGCGCGCGTGGCGGGTTCGGTCACCATCCGGCGCATGGACTCCACCGGAATGGCGCAGCACTCGGTGTCCTGCAGGGCAATGGCACTTGTGCCGTAAGTGGTGGCCTCGTTGGCCTCCAGCCCGCATACATCGCCAGGCTGGCCGAAACCGCTCACCTGGCGCCAGCCAAGCTCGGATTCATACACATTCTTGAGACCCCCACTGCGGATCGGGTAGACGGCCAGCGCGGGCCGGCCCTGCGTGTACAGCGCTTCACCGGCGCGTAGATACACCCGCTCCGGCGAGAGCGACGCGGCATCGCCGCCGGCATTGCGACATGCCAGGCGGAACGGACACAGGGTGCAGAAGGGGGCGCTTGCGCCGGGTCGGTCAACAGACATCGCCGCGCGAATCCATTCATTGGGATCTTGTGCCGGTCAGTATAAATGGCCTGGAACATCGGAGATCTGCGCGCGTTCTGCATTCTTTCGTCGTTATGCGCTTACTTTTTTCGACGGCCATCACGCGTTTGGGTGATGCCGGTCCGCAAGGGAAAGTTTGTTTCGTTTTTTCATGTTGCATCTTGCAGACAATGCCGCTAATTCGTCACGTCGACTGTGTTATGCTGCGTCGCACAATATAGGAGGAGACTCGTTCCTAGATGAGCAGGAGTCTTCATATGGCCAAAAGCCTGTCTCCGGCCTGGGATGCGCAGTTGCGACAATTGGGTCGCACGCAATACCGGGCCGCGAAGCAATTCCGTTCCTGGCTGGGGCGCCTTGATCCGGCGCAGCCGGCCGCACGGCGACTGCGGTACCCCGCAGCGGGCGAACCCGCCCCAACTGAGTTGCCTGGGTCCTGGCAATCTCACAAGCTGGCACTGGCGCCCTTGCCGGGCGAACTGGTGCCACAGTTGTCCTATCGACTTTACGTCCCAGCTGGCGCCAAGGGCGCATTGCCCGTGGTGGTGATGCTGCACGGCTGCCAGCAGACACCCGAAGATCTCGCCGCCGGCACGCGCATGAACGCGCTGGCCGAGCGGGAGGGCTTTATCGTGGCCTATCCGCAGCAGCCATTGCGCCGCTCCGTGCATCGCTGCTGGCAGTGGTTCGACCTCGGCGCCACCGTGGGCGGGCGCGAAGCGCAGGCCGTGGCCATGCTGATCGATGAGTTGGGCAACCGGCCCGACGTCCGTACGGGTGAGATCTATCTGGCGGGACTTTCCGCAGGTGCGGCGATGGCCGCGGTAGTGGCGCTGCGCTATCCCGAAAAGGTGGCGGCAGTGGGTTTGCACTCGGGCGTCGTGATTGGCGCCGCCGACAATCCGCGCGCGGGTCTCAGGGCGATGCGTCATGGCACGGAAACGCAGCCTGACCAGTTGCTCGATGCTGCCGGCGTGACGCCGGGTGGCCCGGAAATGCCGGCCATCGTCGTGCATGGCCTGACCGACGACGCGGTGAATCCTGTCAACGGCCGTCTGCTGGCGCGCCAGTTTCTGGCCTACAACGGGCTGGGCGACCGCATCGGCGAGCGGCTGGACTGTGCCAACGACGCGCCGCCATTGTCCGATGGCGATTATCGCGAGGCGCGCTTTGGCCGCTGGAACCGCGATCTCGTGCGGCTGGTGGAGGTGGCTGGTCTGGACCATGCCTGGAGCGGCGGCGATGCCAGCGTGGAATACCACAGTGACATTGGTCCCGATGCCAGCTGGATGATGTGGCAGTTTTTCCGGCAGCACAGCCGGGCGGCATGACGCTCGCGCCGTCATGAAAAAGGGGGGAAGGCTGATGGCCTTCCCCCCTTTTTTTGTTCCGCGAGCCAGTGGATCAGGCTTCGCGCTTGCGAACGAACAGTGCGGTAATCACGCCCATGATGCAAACCGCCACCACGTAATGGGCCGGCGCCAGTTTGTCGCTCTTCAGCATCAGCGAGACGATCACCGGCGTCAGGCCGCCGAAGATCGCGTACGAGACGTTATACGAGAAGGACAGCCCCGAGAATCGCACCTGTGCCGGGAATGCATGGACCAGCACGTAAGGTACCGCGCCGATCGTGCCAACGAAGAAGCCGGCCAGTGCGTACAGCGGCAGCAGCAAATCGGGGCGTGTGCCGATCGTCGTGTACAGCGCGTACGCCGTGGCGGCCAGCAGCAGGCCGCCGATGCCCAGCGTCAGGCGTGCGCCGATGCGGTCGGCCAGCACACCGGCCACCACGCAGCCGATCGACAGGAACAGCGTGGCGGCGCTATTGGCCACGAGCGCGGTCCGGGCGTCGAAGCCGTACAGGGTTTGCAGGTACGTAGGCGTCAGCAGGATCACCACCACAATGCCGGCGGAGAGCATCCAGGTCAGCAGCACCGAAATCAGCACGGCGCCACGGTGGTCGCGCACCACGGTCTTGAGCGGCATTTCCGCGGCCAGGGCCTTCTTTTGCTGCAGTTCGGCGAACACCGGCGTTTCGTGCAGCCAGCGGCGCAAATACATCGAGCCCACGCCAAAGATGCCACCCAGCACGAACGGCACGCGCCAGCCGTGGGAGAGCAGTTCCTGAGGGTCGAAGATCGCGTTGATGCCTGTTGCCACCAGCGAGCCGAGCAGGATGCCCGCCGTCAGGCCAGCCGTCAGCGTGCCGCAGGCGTAGCCGATATGGCGCTTGGGCACGTGTTCGGAGACAAAGACCCATGCGCCCGGCACTTCGCCGCCCACGGCCGCGCCTTGCAGGATACGCAGCACCAACAGCAGCATCGGAGCCAGCAGGCCGATCGAGGCATAGGTGGGCAGCAGGCCCATCAGCAGCGTCGGCACGGACATCAGCAGGATGGACAGCGTGAACATCTTCTTGCGGCCCAGCAGGTCGCCGAAGTGGGCCATGATGATGCCGCCCAGCGGACGCGCCAGATAACCAGCGGCGAAGATGCCGAAAGTTTGCAGCAGGCGCAGCCAGTCCGGCACCGAAGCCGGGAAGAACAGCTGGCCAATGACCTTGGCAAAGAAAACAAAAATAATGAAATCGTAGAACTCAAGCGCGCCGCCCAGTGCAGCGAGGGCAAGCGTCTTGTAATCCTGGCCGGTCAGCGGGCGGGCGGCGTGGCCGCCTTGCGCGCCCAGTGCCCCGGCCGTACTGCTGGAGGTGGACATGAAAAGACTCGCATGGATACATTCACATGCGAAGCGCGCAACACGGATGACGTGGAGGGAGACGGCCGAAGGGATGACGACACGAACTTGGCGAACCGGGGCCGGTGGATAACCAGGCGGGCACGACGGGACGCTTCGCAAAGGCGTAAAGATACCAGATCGATACGTTTCAACCTCGATCTTCATCAGATTCAATACTAATTCGAGCTTTGGGCTGCCATAATCCGTCTCCATAATACAAAGGCAAGTGAAATCCGGGGCACAAAGCGCAGATTGCGCGGGGTCATATTTTCTGAGGTGACATGGCTTTCAAGGATTCGATCCAGGCCGCGACAGGGGCGGCCCTTGCAACGCCGCGCCGGCGCGCGGCGGTGCGTATTGCGGGCGGGGTAGTGGCCGCGCTGGCGGTTTTCGGGCTGGCCGGCTATTTCGGCGGACCGCCGCTGATCAAATACTTGGTTGAAAAGAACGCGACCGAAGCGCTGGGCCGCAAGGTCACGCTCGGCGGTGCGCACGTGCGGCCATTCGAATTGGCCGCGACGCTGAATGACCTGACCATTTTCGAACCCGATGGCAAGACGCCCATGCTGACGCTGGGTGAAGTCGAAGCCAATACGTCGGCTGCGTCGATCTGGCATTTGGCGCCGGTGGTCGATTTTCTGCATGTGGACCGGCTCAATGTGCATGTCATGCGCAATGCCGAAGGCCGCATGAGTTTTGCCGATATCCAGGATCGCTTTGCCGCGCAGCCGCCCAAGCCGGCGGACAGCAAGCCGGCGAAGTTCTCGGTCAGCAATATCGCGGTGACCAACAGCAGCTTTGTCTATGAGGACAAGGCGCTCGATACCGTGCAGCGCGTGGAGAACTTCACGCTGACGCTGCCGTTCCTGTCGAACCTGCCGCACGACGTGACGATCAATACGCGTCCGTCGCTGTTTGCCAAGATCAATGGCTCGCCGTTGGCGATGGCCGGCACGTCGCAGCCTTTTTCGGATACCCACCAGACCGACCTCAATGTGAACCTCGATGGACTCGAGGTGGCCAAATACATGGCCTTCGCGCCCAAGCTAAAGGACGCGCGGGTCAAGGGCGGGCTGGTCGATACACGCCTGAACGTCGGATTCCGCCAGGAAAAGGACACGCAGGATCTGTACGTGTCCGGCACGGTCACCCTGCGCGAAGCCGACGTCGAGACGCTCGCGGGCGCTCCGTTGATCAAGGCCGGCCGTCTAGCCGTGGACCTGGGCCGTGTCGAGCCGCTGGCTCACAAGGCGCATGTGAAGAGCATCGACCTGGAGGGCTTCGACCTGCAGGCACTCCGGCGCAAGGACGGCACGCTGAACCTTGCCACGGCATTCCTGCCGGAAGCGGCTCCCACCCCGAAGGCTGCCGCGCCGGCGTCCGCCAGCGCAACCGCGCCAGCATCGGCGCCGGCCGCATCCGCATCCGCGCCGTCCGCTGCTGGCGTACAGCCGCCGCCGAAGGCCGGCGACGAGCCGTGGTCCTATGCCGTGGATCGGGTCACGGTCAAGGAAGCAAAGCTCGGACTCGTCGATGAACTGGCACCTTCCGGGCCTGGCAAGCTCGATATCGGGCCGATCAACGTCGATATCGCCAGCCTGGCCAGCGCAGGAGACAAGCCCGCGAAGCTCGACGCCAACATCACGATCGCCAATGGCCAGACCGTCAAGCACAGCGGCGAACTTGGTCTGAAGCAGGGCACGCTGACCGGTACGCTGGAAACCGCTGGCCTGCGTCCGCAAGGGTTCTCCGCCTGGTGGCCGCACGAATTGCGCAGCCAGTTTGGCGAGACCGCCGTCAATGCCGAACTGCACTACACGATGGCGTGGTCGCAGCCCGTGTTCCAGTTCACGCTGCAGAAATCGCGCGTGGAGCTGTCGCCCGTGTATGTGTCCACGCTTGAGCCGGTCAAGATGCCCGCCGCGCCGGCGGCTGCCGCGAACGACCGCGATGCCGATGCGAAGCCGACGGCCACGGCGGCACGCAAGGGTGCCCGTGCGGGCCGTGCCGTGCGGACCAACCGGGTGGCGGATACCGAAGGCGCCAATCTGCCGCTGATCAAGGCAGACAAGCTTGTGCTGGATGACATTCAGCTCGACCTGGCCAAACAGACTTTCGAGGCCAGCCAGGTGGCACTGGTGAAGCCGGCCATCTCGGCCACGCGCGACCACCGCGGCCAACTGCTGGAGTCGGCGCAGATCTGGGCTTCCGAGTCGGCCGAACAGAAGGCGGCGGAACAGAAAGCCGCCGCCAGGCCCGCGCCGAAGGCCAACGGCGCTGCCGCGCCGGGATGGAAGGTCCGCGTTGGCAAGATCGCCGTCGATGGCGGCGAGGCGCGGATGGCCGACTATGCGCCGGCCGATGCCAACCGTGGACGCCCCGTGATTCACCAGTTCCGCAATATCGGGCTGACCACTGGCGCCATTACGTGGCCGCTGTCGCCCGGCGTGCTGCCGATGAAGTTCCATGCGGAAAGCGGCCGCAAGGGCGTCATGAATATCGACGGCCAGGTCGTGCCGACGGGCCCGGCCGCGCAACTGCAACTCGATCTGCGCGAACTGGACATCGCCCCGCTGCAGCCCTATCTGGCTGACCGCTTCAACGCCGCGCTGCGCAGCGGAACGATGACGCTGAAGGGCAAGCTCGCCTACGATGCGCCACCGGGCAAGCCAATCGCGGTGCGCTTCAATGGCAACGCTTTTGCGGGCAACGTGCGCACCGTGGACCGGATCACCGGCGATGACTTCCTGCGTTGGCGCGCACTCGCGGTCAACGGCATCGACTTCAACATGAACGATGCCAAGGGCCCGATGCAGGTGGGCGTCGCCAACGTCGCGCTGAACGACTTCTATGCGCGCGTGATTCTTAATGCCAATGGCCGGCTGAATCTGCAGGATGTGATGGCCGGTGGTGCCGAGAAAGGCGAGGCTGCGCCATCGACCAGCCTGACCCAGGCAAGCCCGGCTTCCGCGCCCGAGGCGAAGCCAGCGCCACAGCAGGCGCAGGCCAAGGAGCCAGCCGGCCCGAAGCCGCAGATTCGCCTCGGCGGCGTGACGATCAACAAGGGCAACGTCAATTTCTCGGACTTCTTCGTCAAGCCCAACTACTCGGCCAATTTGACTGACATGAAGGGTTCCGTGTCGAAGGTGTCATCGGCCGATCCCACGCCAGCCGATCTCGTGCTCGATGGGCGGCTCGATGACGACGCGCCGGTCAGCATCAGCGGCAAGCTCAATCCGCTGGGTGAACAGCTTTATCTCGATATCGTGGCCAAGGCAGCCGGCGTGGAGCTGACGCGCCTGACGCCGTACGCAGCCAAGTACGCGGGGTACCCGATCACCAAGGGCAAGCTCACGGTGGACGTGGCGTACAAGATTGAGAACGGCAAGCTCGATGCCCGCAACCACCTGTACCTGGATCAGCTCACGTTTGGCGACAAGGTGGACAGCCCGGACGCGGTCAAGCTGCCCGTGCTGCTGGCCGTTTCGCTGCTCAAGGACCGTAACGGCGTTATCGATATCAACCTGCCGGTGTCGGGGTCGCTATCGGACCCCGAGTTCAGTATCGGCGGTGTGATCGTGCGCGTGATCGTGAACCTGCTGACCAAGGCGATCACGTCACCGTTCTCGCTGATTGCCTCGGCGTTTGGCGGCGGCGGCGAGGAACTCGGCTACATCGAGTTCGCGCCCGGCTCGTCGACGCTGACCGACGACTCACGCAAGAAGATCGAAACGATCGGGAAGGCACTGAACGATCGTCCGTCGCTGCGGCTCGAAATCAGCGGCCGTATCGATCCGGCGACTGACGCCGACGGCGCGCGCCGCGTCTGGCTTGACGAGCGCGTGGCCAACGCCAAGCAGCGCGAACTGCGCCGTTCGGCACAGGCGGGCGAGCAGGCCGAGGAAGGCGAGGGCGGCGACCAGGGTGCGCGCATCACGGTGTCGAAGCAGGAGTATCCAAAGTATCTGGAGGCCGTGTACAAACGCGAGTCGTTCAAGAAGCCCAAGAACTTCATTGGCCTGAACAAATCGCTGCCACCGGCCGAGATGGAAAAGCTGCTGCTGGAAAACGCGCCGGTCACCGAAGCCGAGCTACGTGCGCTGGCCGACCAGCGCGCGCTGGCGGTCAAGCAATCGCTCGAACGCGATGGCAAGGTACCGGAGGCGAAGCTCTTTCTGACGGCGCCAAAGCTGACCGCCGAAGGCATCAAGGACAAGGGATCGCCAAACCGCGTCGATTTCTCGATCCGGCAATAGCAACTCAGCACTACCGATTGCGCGTTGCCGCAATCGCACCTGGCGCGGCGTTTGAACGGAAGCATTCGAATGCCGCGCCCCGGGTACCTTGCTGAATCCGCGTATCATTCGCCCCGGACCGCCATATTGAAATCTCACAGGAGCGAGTGTTGGAGCAGGAAGCGATTGCCTACAAGACGTGGGTTTGCCTGATTTGCGGCTGGGTGTACGACGAAGAACAGGGTTGGCCCGAGGACGGCATTGCGCCCGGCACGCGCTGGGAAGACATCCCCGAAGACTGGCGTTGCCCGGAGTGCGATGTCTACAAGGCCGATTTCTCGATGATCGAGATCTGAGGTCGGAGAAATCAGGGTACGTGGGAGTGCCTTCGCCGCAACTCCCTGCAAAGTCCGGCGCGCTCGCGCCGGCATGCGCAGCGCGTGTAGCGCATCCGGTATGGATGGCTGCAGCGCCAAAGCGCTGAAGCGACAGTCAATATGAGCAGCGCCGCCATGACAGCGGCGAGCAACGTCAGCGACATCACGCCTCCCTCTCGCCAGGCGTCATATCCAGGAGCGGATCGCTATATCAGCAGCGGTAGCGCCTCCAGGACGAGTACCCCAAGCAGCACCCCGATAATGGCGCCCGCGCAGCGGCAACTGATTCGCAGCGCTTTGGCGGCGATCGGGATCGCACCCATCGCCAGAAGGCCGACGAGTGCCATTGGGATCAGAAACACAAGATCATGCGCCTGGATGTGAATCATGGCGGTCTCCTGTCTTGCTTCTTTGTGTTTCCAGTATAGGCCGTGTGTGGCGAATACAAGGCGGCAAGTGTCAGGGTTGTCCCGCAATGTTTGAAACGCTTGCAGGGTTGCACCCGGTGCGCGTGTCTCGCATCCGAGACTTCTGTTAGCTGGTACGCAAAGCGGCAGATGGGAGCGCCCTTTGCTTGCGCGGCAGGTGTCCTATGCTGGACGCATGATGGCCATCATGGGCCACCGAAGACCAGGAGGACACTATGGAACTTCACATGCATTCGCACCACTACGTGCGTCGTTTGCCCGACTGGTCTGCCGCCGCGGTATCGGGCATTGCCGCGGGCGCGTTGCTGATTGTCGTGGAGATGTTCTGGTCGAGCATGGTCGCTGGCGTACACCCGTGGGGCACCACGCGCCTGATCGCCGCCATCGTGATGGGGCGCGAGGTGCTGCAGACGTCGATGTTCAGCGTCGGCACCGTGGCTGTGGCATTGATCATCCACTTCGTGATTGGGGCGATACTTGGCTGCGTGCTGTGCGCCATCATTGCACCGTTCAAGCTCGACTCCAGCATCGGCATGTCGATGCTCGTGGGCGCCGTGTTCGGTCTGGCGGTCTACCTGTTCAACTTCTACGTGATGACGGCCGCGTTCCCGTGGTTTGTCGATGCACGCGGATGGCACACGATGGTTGGCCACCTGATTTTCGGCATGTGCATCGCGCTGTGTTACTGGAAGCTCGAATCGCGCGATGTCGTGCACTAGATACATCGAGATATGAGATAAGTTGTTGCGCGCATAGCCTGGCCGGTACGACCGGCCCGCGTGCGCCGTGCGTGGCGGTTGGGAAGAGCGCTTCTCCTCCGCCATTTTCCTGTTGCACCGCACGCAGGCCACGCGTGCGCGCAAGCGTACCCGGCGGCGTTCATGTCGCCTTGCAGTGACCTGAGTCGATGCACTAGGCTTATTCCACGTGCGTGAACGGGCGCACCTGCCGGCCCGTTTCCCTTGCGTACGCGAGGAGGGGGACATGGCGATCGCGATCGTGCTCGTCATCATGGTTGCCGCTTCGGTGCTCTTTCATTTTCTGAGCCCCTGGTGGCTGACACCGCTGGCGTCCAACTGGAAACAGATGGACGACACACTGCTCATTACCCTCGCCATCACCGGCCTCTTCTTCGTCGTCATCAACCTGCTGGTCGGCTATATCGCCTGGCGCTTCCGTCATCGGGACGGGCATCGCGCCGCCTATGAACCCGAGAATCCAAAACTGGAACGATGGCTGATCGGCCTTAGCGCGATCGGCATCATGGCGTTGCTGGCGCCGGGCCTGATCGTTTATGCGGACTACGTCAGGCCGCCGCATGAGGCCATGAGCATGGAAGTCGTGGGCCAGCAGTGGCAATGGGCGTTTCGCTTTCCGGGCAGGGGTGGCCAACTCGGCACGACCGATGCGCGTTTCGTCAGCGGGACCAATCCGCTGGGCGTGAATCCGGATGATCCAAACGGGCTGGACGATGTGATCGTGGTGGGGCCGGAAGTCCATCTGCCGCTCAACCGGCCGGTCAAAGTGCTGCTGCGATCGAAAGACGTGCTGCATGACTTCTACGTCCCGCCGTTTCGTGCGCGCATGAACATGGTGCCCGGCATGATCACGTCGTTCTGGTTCACGCCGACCAAGACCGGCAAATTCGACATCCTTTGCGCGCAGCTCTGCGGCGTGGGCCACTACAACATGCGCGGTCATGTGGTGGTTGAGGAACCGGCGGAATTCGAAGCGTGGCTGGCAAAACAGCAGACGTTTGCCATGATGCAGGCCAAGGCCGCGCAGCCGGCCGCCGCGCCTGGCACGGTCGCGGGCGGCAACCTTGCGGAGCAGGGCCGCGCGCTGGCGCAGAGCAAGGGGTGCGTCGCCTGCCATAGCGTCGACGGCACGCCGGGCGTGGGGCCGTCGTGGAAAGGTCTGTTCGGCAGTACCCAGACGTTTGCAGATGGCAGCAGCGCAAGCGTGGACGACGCGTTCCTGAAGAAGGAGATCGAGGATCCGCAGGCGCGCGTGGTGAAGGGCTTCGGTCCGGTGATGCCAAAGGTGCCGGTAACCGAGGCGGAAGTGGCGGCGCTGTCCGCCTACATCCATTCACTTGGCTCCGGCGCCGGTGCGGCGCCCCAGGCCGGGAAATAGGCAAGGAGGACACGATGGCCTATGCCGATGATGCCGCCCATCACGGCCCGCAGAGTTTCTGGACCCGCTACGTCTGGAGCCAGGACCACAAAGTGATTGCCGTGCAGTACACGCTGGTGGCGATCTTCGTGGGGCTGGTGGGCGTCGCGCTGTCCAACCTGATGCGCATGCAGCTTGGATTCCCCGGCAAGTTCGATTTCATCGACGCCAACCGCTATTACCAGTTCGTCACGATGCACGGGATGATCATGGTGATCTACCTGCTGACGGCGCTGTTTCTGGGTGGCTTCGGCAACTACCTGATCCCGCTGATGGTAGGCGCGCGCGACATGGTGTTCCCGTTCCTGAACATGCTCAGTTTCTGGGTCTACTTCCTGTCGGTCATCGTGCTGCTGACCAGCTTCTTTGTGCCGGGCGGACCAACCGGCGCCGGCTGGACGCTCTACCCGCCGCAAGCGATCTTGCCCGGCACGCCTGGGCACGACTGGGGCATCATCCTGATGCTGGTGTCCCTGGTGATCTTCATCGTCGCTGCCACGATGGGCGGCCTGAACTATGTGACGACGGTACTGCAGGCCCGCACCGAAGGCATGACGATGCTGCGCATGCCGCTGGCCGTGTGGGGCATCTTCATGGCGACCATCCTCGCACTGCTGGCGTTCCCGGCGCTGTTCGTCTCGGGTGTGATGATGCTGCTCGACAAGACGCTGGGCACGAGCTTTTTC
Organism: Cupriavidus sp. 291-E7; assembly: GCF_057798835.1. Lineage (NCBI taxonomy): Bacteria > Pseudomonadati > Pseudomonadota > Betaproteobacteria > Burkholderiales > Burkholderiaceae > Cupriavidus > Cupriavidus sp. 291-E7. The sequence goes on along the minus strand of NZ_JBYOJV010000022.1, from coordinate 68,038 downwards.
ATGCCCGCGATGGTGTCGATGGGGCAACAGCTCAACTACAAGGGTGGCAGCCCGCTGCTGTTCCAGCACCTGTTCTGGTTCTTCGGGCATCCCGAGGTGTATATCGTGGCGCTGCCGGCGTTCGGCATCGTATCCGACCTGGTCAGCGTGCATTCGCGCAAGAGTATCTTTGGCTATCGGACGATGGTCTGGGCCATCCTGGCGATCGGCCTGCTGTCGGTGGTGGTGTGGGCGCACCACATGTTCGTGAGCGGGATGAATCCATACTTCGGCTTCTTCTTTGCCACCACCACGCTGATCATCGCGGTGCCCACGGCAATCAAGGTCTACAACTGGGTCATCACGCTGTGGCGTGGCGACATCCATTTCTCGGTGCCGATGCTGTTTGCCATCGCGTTCATCAGCACGTTCGTGATCGGCGGGTTGACCGGGCTGTTCCTGGGCAATGTGAGCGTGGACATACCGCTGTCCAACACGTATTTCGTGGTGGCGCACTTCCACATGGTGATGGGCGTTTCACCGATCCTCGTAGTGTTCGGTGGCATCTATCACTGGTATCCCAAGGTGACGGGCCGCCTGCTCAACGACACGATGGGTCGCATCCATTTCTGGGTCACCTTCGTGGGCACCTACGCGATCTTCTTCCCGATGCACTACCTGGGCATTCTCGGCATGCCCCGCCGCTATTACGCGTGGGACAACTACAGCTTCATTCCAGAGTCGGCGCACGTGATGAACATGTATATCTCGATCGCGGCGTTCGTCGTGGCAACGGCCCAGTTGCTATTCGTCTTCAACCTGTTCTGGAGCCTGCGGCGCGGGCAGGCGGCCGGGCCGAACCCGTGGCGCGCCGCATCGCTGGAATGGCAGACGCCGCAGACACCACCCGTGCATGGCAACTGGGGGCCGCATTTGCCCGTGGTCTACCGCTGGGCCTATGCGTACAGCGTGCCGGGCGCGAAGGAAGACTTCATCGCGCAGAACGCACCGCCCGAGGCTGGCGGTGCGGAACCTGAACCGCATCCAAGCCGGGGAGCCGTGGTATGAGCGCCGACACGATTGCAGCCGATGCGGGCGCCGGGGTATTTCGCGTCTCGCCTGAATCCTCCGGAGGCGGCGCGGGCGGCGACGCCAAGCACGGCCACGGACAGCACGCGCCCGGCAGCATCGGTCTGTGGGTGTTCATGGGCGTGGTGACGGCGCTGTTCACGCTATTCCTGGCCGCATACGTCATGCGCATGGATAGCCCGGACTGGCACCGCATTGCGCTGCCGTGGCAGGTATGGCTGTCCACGGTATTGCTGGCGCTGGCCAGTGTGGCGATGTCGGTGGCATCGCGGGCCGCCAGGGCCGGCCGCATGGCACGCGCACGCGGTGCGTTGCGTCTGGGCGGGCTCGGTGCAGTGGCTTTCGTTGCTTCGCAGCTCTGGGCGTGGTCGGCCCTGTACGCCGCGCATGTGGTGCCGGCCAGCAATCCCGCTGGCAGTTTCTTCTATCTGCTGACGGCGATGCACGGCCTGCACATGATTGGCGGCCTGGTTGGATTCGTTTTCGTGGCGTTCGATCGCGGCAGTGGCACGCGCACGCTGGTGCGCATCGGCCTTTGCGCGCGGTACTGGCATTTTCTGCTGGCGGTATGGGTGGTGCTGCTGGCGGCGCTGGGCTGGCTGACGCCGGAGATCGTCAACTACATCTGCGGCAGGGGATGACGGCGGGTACGCCGATGGAGCCAGAAATGAGTGCACAAGTCTCTTCTCCAGCGTCATCGCCGCACGGTCATTCGCCGGGTGGCCTGCGCGGCCTGGTGGCGGACTGGTCCTCGGACCAGCGCGCCTTCAAGGTGTCGTGGGGCAAGGCGATGATGTGGATCTTCCTGCTGTCCGACACCTTCGTCTTCAGTTGCTTCCTGACCGGCTACATGACGGTGCGCATGTCCAACACGGTGCCGTGGCCGAATGCCAGCGAAGTCTTTGCCATCGACGTCGGTGGCCAGCCCGTGCCGTTGCTGCTGATTGCCATCATGACGTTTACGCTGATTACCAGCAGCGGCACGATGGCGATGGCTGTCAACTGCGCCTATCGCCGCGACCGCATGGCATGCGCCAAGCTGATGTTCGTGACGGCGTGGCTGGGCGAGGTCTTTGTCTGCATGCAGGCCTTCGAATGGACCAAGCTGATTGTCGTGGAAGGCATCCGTCCGTGGGGCAACCCGCTGGGCGCGGCACAATTCGGCTCCACGTTCTTCATGATTACGGGCTTCCACGGCTTTCACGTGACCTGTGGCGTGATCTATCTGCTGTTCATCGCCAGCAAGGTGCTGCGCGGCCACTACGATATCAGTGGCAACTATCAGGCCGTTGAGATCGCCGGCCTGTACTGGCACTTTGTGGACCTGGTCTGGGTCTTCATTTTCGCGCTGTTCTATCTCTGGTGAGGCGAATCATGGCATCGACGCCTACGCATGCGGCACCGCACGCCGAACCGGCCGAGGAGCACGGCGGCCAGTCGCACTCGATCAAGCTGTACCTGAAGGTCTGGCTGCTGCTGTTCGTGTTGTCCACGCTGTCGTACCTGGTGGACTACTATCATCTGACCGGCTATCTGCGCTGGTTCCTGATCCTGCTGTTCATGGCGCTCAAGGCAGGGCTGATCATCGCCGTGTTCATGCACATGGCATGGGAGCGCATGGCGCTGATCTGCGCGATACTGCTGCCGCCGCTGTGCTTGCTGGTGCTGGTGTGGCTCATGGCGGCCGAAGCGGATTACACTTTCCTGACCCGCGGCGTGTTCTTCCGCTAGCGTCCAGACACTGGCGGCGGGCGCCGCGTTGTTCAACCCTGGACCTCGCATATGCACGCTGCCACTGAAAGCATCCTGCTATACAACCACGGCCGCGATCCGGAACGGCTGACCCTCAAGCTGGCCGCCATCGCGGCGGAACCGTTTGCCTTCTTTCGTGGTACCAATCACCTCTATGCCGCATCGCTCGGGCGCGAGATCGGACTCGATGCACCGTTGACCTACGTCTGTGGCGACCTGCATGTGGAGAATTTCGGTTCGTTCAAAGGCGACAACGGATTGGTCTATTTCGACCTGAACGATTTCGACGACGCACTGGTGGCGCCGTTCACGGTGGATGCGGTGCGCATGCTGTCGAGCGTACTGGTGGCCGCGCACCAGTACGGCCTGTCGGAGGCGGACGCCCGCGTGGCATGCGCCAACATGCTGGGCGAATACACGAATACGCTGCGCGCCGGCAAGCCGCGCTGGATCGAGCGAGCCACGGCAACGGGGCTGGTGGCCACGCTGCTGCGGCAGGTCAAGCGCCGCAGGCGCGGGGCGCTGCTGGCGGCGCGTACGGAGATGCGAGGCGGGCGTCGACGGCTCGATCTGGGCCGCCGTGCGCTACGCGCCGACCGCGAGCAGCGCGATCGCGCCGCGCATATCGTCTCGCTCTACTCGAAGCAGGAACATCACGGTCATCGATTCGTCGCGGAGGATGCCGCGCGCCGCGTGGCTGGCGTCGGCAGCCTGGGCCTGGAGCGCTACGTCGTGCTCGCCCACGAAATGCGGGAACTGACGTCGAAGCGGCTCATCGACGTCAAGCGGGCGGCGCCCAGCGCATGGTCCACCATGCAGCGTCACCAGCCGCACTGGAGCAGCGATGCCCAGCGCGTGGCCACGGTGCAGCAGATCATGCAGGCGGCATCGCCGGCGCTGCTGTCGTACGTGACGCTGAGCCGGCGTGAGTCGTTTCTGGTCAAGAGCCTGCAACCGACCACGGATCGCGTGGACCTGGCGCATTGCCGCAACAAGGTTGCCTTGCTGAATGTACTGACGACGATGGCGCGTGCGGCGGCCTGGGCGCATTTGCGCGGCTGTGGCCATCAGGCGGCGGACCGGATCGAGAAACTGCAGGATTACGCCGCGGGCGGGCGCTGGCAATCGATGGCGCTGCGGCTGGCCCGGCATGGGCGCGATGTGTCGCTGACGCAGTGGAAGGCGTTCGCGGAAGACTACCGGAAGGCGAGGGGAGGCAAGTAAGGAGCTATTTCCGCGCGCCTCTCCGCGAATTCCAGAGAGGCGCGCATCGAAGGCAGGACGCCAGCGATCAGACCTGCGTAATAAACTTCGTGACCAGATAGCCGTCGAAGGTCTCCTGGCCGCCTTCGCTGCCAATGCCGGAATCCTTGATGCCGCCGAACGGCGTCTCCGACAGCGCCATGCCGAAATGGTTGATGTTGACCATGCCGGCTTCCAGCCCGTTCGATACCTGATGTGCCGTCTTCAGCGAGTTCGTGAAGACGTACGATGCCAGGCCGAACGGCAGGCCGTTGGCGCGGCGCAGCACCTCTTCCGTATCCTTGAAGCGCGTCACCGGCGCCACCGGTCCGAACGGTTCGTCCACCATCAGCTTGGCGTCGTCGGGCAGGTCCGTGACGACGGTCGGGGCAAAGAAGAAGCCCTTGTCGCCGATGCGCGAGCCGCCGGCCACGATCTTGCCGCCGCGATGGTTGGCGTCATCCAGGAACTGCTCCATCGACGCGATGCGGCGCTCATGTGCCAGCGGGCCCATTTGCGTGCCGTCGTCGAGGCCGTTGCCAACCTTGATGGAACCGATTACCTCGGTAAAGCGCGCCAGGAAGCGGTCGTAGGCTTTCTCCTGGACGTAGAAGCGGGTCGGCGACACGCACACCTGGCCCGCGTTGCGCAGCTTGAAGCGGGCCAGCATTTCGGCCGCCGGCTCGATATCGGCGTCGTCGAATACCAGCACCGGCGAATGCCCGCCCAGTTCCATCGTCACGCGCTTCATATGCGCGCCGGCCAGCGCGGCCAGTTGCTTGCCCACGGGCACGGAGCCGGTGAACGAGATCTTGCGGACGATCGGCGACTCGATCAGGTACGTCGAGATTTCGCCAGGCACGCCCCAGACGATGTTCAGCACACCCGGAGGCAGTCCTGCATCGTGGAACAGGCGTGCCAGCGCGACCACCGCGCTGGGCGAGTCCTCGGGTCCTTTCAGGATCAACGTGCAGCCGGCGCCAATCGCCGCCACGATCTTGCGGATGGCCTGGTTGAACGGGAAATTCCACGGCGTGAACGCGGCGCAGACGCCAATCGGCTCGCGCACGACGATCTGGCGCACGGCGGGGTTGCGCGGCGGAATCACGCGGCCGTAGATGCGGCGGCATTCCTCGGCGTGCCATTCGGCATGCTCGGCGCAGATCGTCACTTCAGCCACGGCCTCGGCCAGCGGCTTGCCCTGGTCCAGCGTGATATCGCGGCCGATTTCCTTGGCGCGGGTGCGGGTCAGTTCCGCCACGCGGCGCAGGATGGCCGAGCGCTCCAGCGGCGAGGTCTTCTTCCACGTCTCGAAGGCACGCTGCGCGGCGGCCAGTGCGCGGTCCAGGTCCGCGGTGGTGGCGTGCGGCAGCTTGCCGAGCAGTTCCTGGGTGGCCGGATTGATGACGTCCTGCTCGCGCCGGTCGCCTCCCTTGACGAATTCTCCATCGATGTAGAGGGCGAGATCCTGGTACACCATGCGTGTCTCCTTAGCGGGTTGGGACGCCGGGCCGGCGGCCCGCGAACGATCGATCGGAAAACCGCAAGCTTAACGCTTCGGGAAGATGTGCGCATGGAGAAGCGTCGGCGGTCGATAATCGGCCGTGCCCGTCAGCGCGCCGCGCTGGCAGCGCCACGGCTGCCGTTCTAGACTGGCGGGTCCCGGAGTTCATTCATTGCTGCAGTGCGGAATATCTCAACCTGATGAAGCCAGACGCCAGACTGACCACCGGCCCGATCGGCCGGACGCTGCTCATGTTCTCGCTGCCCGTGCTGGGCAGCAACATCCTGCAATCGCTCAACGCATCGATCAATTCGATCTGGGTGGGCCGCTTTCTTGGCGAGTCGGCGCTGACTGCCACGTCGAACGCCAACATCATCCTGTTCTTTCTGCTGGGGGTCGTCTTCGGCATCAGCATGGCGAACACGATCATGATCGGGCAGGCGATCGGCGCGCGCGACATTGACGAAGCACGGCGCGTGGTGGGCACCAGCACCACGTTCTTCGTTGCGCTATCGGTGCTGGCGTCGGCGCTGGGCTTCGCCTTCACGCCGCAGATCCTGGCGGCCATGCACACGCCGGCCGATGCCGCGCCACTTGCGGTCATCTATCTGCGCATCATTTTCATCGCGCTGCCGTTCATGTATTTCTACAACTTCGTGATGATGACGCTGCGCGGCGCTGGCGACTCGCGCACGCCGTTCTATTTCATGTTGTTGTCCGCGGTGCTGGACGTTGTGCTGAACCCGCTGCTGATTTTTGGCGTGGGGCCGCTTCCCGCATTGGGCATCGCCGGTTCCGCGATGGCCACCCTGATCGCACAGCTCACCAGCCTTGCGGCGATGATCGCGCTGCTATACCGGCGCAAGCATTTCCTGCTGCTGCACCGCTCTCAACTCGCGCTGCTGAAGCCCGATGGGGCCATCCTGCGGGCGCTGGTGGCCAAGGGCCTGCCGATGGGGCTGCAGATGGTCGTGATCTCGTCGTCGGCCATCGTGATGATGTCACTGGTCAACACCCACGGGTCGCAGACCACCGCCGCCTACGGCGTGGCATCACAGTTATGGACCTATGTACAGATGCCCGCGCTGGCCGTAGGCGCGAGCGTATCGTCGATGGTCGCGCAGAACGTTGGGGCGGGCCTGTGGGCGCGTGTGTCGCGTGTCACGCAGGTGGGTCTGATGTTCAACGTCCTGATGACGGGCGCTCTGGTGGCGCTGATCTACCTGTTCAACCGCCATTCGCTCGGCATCTTTCTGGGCGACGACGGCGTGGCCATCGAGATCGCCCAGCATATCAATCGTGTGGTGCTCTGGTCGTTCATCCTGTTCGGCTTCACGATCGTGGTGTTTGGCACTGTTCGCGCCACGGGCGCCGTGATGGCGCCGCTGGTGATCCTGTTCGTATCGATGTGGGTCATCCGGTTGCCGTTCGCATGGTTGCTTGGCCCGCGGATTGGCGCGGAATCGATCTGGTGGAGCTTTCCGCTGGGTTCCGTGGTGTCAGTCGCGCTGGCCTTCCTGTACTACCGGTATGGCAACTGGAAGCGCAGCCATATCCTGCCGGCGGCGGTGGGGCAGGCTCCGGACACGAGCATGGGAACGCCATGCGAGGACGCCGACGTGGAGGCGGTTCGCTAGCCCAGGGCGCGCCGCTGTCTCCATCCGGGAGTGGCGCGCAAACAGCCGTCATACGTAGCGCAACGCATACACACATCCGACGGCATTTCATATGACTACACATACGACCTCTACGCCGGGTCCGATGCCAAGGCTGTAAGCCAGCAGAAAGCTCCGCGCCCCTCTTGCGCCGCATCCCCGCCTCACTGCGCAATCTTTCCTTTCATGATGCTTTCGGCCTCGTCTTTCAATTGACTTTCATCGCCCCGGAAAATATATCACAACATGATGTAAGTGCTCCGGAGTGCATACGTATGGGGAATCGGGAAATACCCTGAACCCCAGACAAATGAAAGGCACCTGAAAGATCGCGTTCTTATCGTTCGCTCCATCGCGTCGAACGTGTCTGCATTCGCGCGTTCGCGGCGTGGCGTGTCAGAGCCGATAGGCCACGCGGTACCGCTTTCACAACTTTGAGGAGAATCGTTTTGCGCATACGCAGCCAAAAGGACTTTGCCTCCGGCCTGATGTTCGTCCTGGTCGGTCTGGGCTTTTCCTTCGTCGCGCGCGGCTATTCAATGGGAACAGCCGCCAAGATGGGTCCCGGATATTTCCCGTTCCTGCTCGGTCTCGTGCTTGCATTGCTGGGCGCGCTCGTGACGATCGGGGCTTTGTCGTCCAAGGGCGAGGAAGACCAGCTTGCCCGCTGGGATCTGAAGATCCTGTTGTGGATTCTCGGTTCCGTCGTGTTGTTCGGCTTGTTGCTCAAGCCGCTGGGCATGGTGCTGTCGGTGTTCGTGCTGGTGATCGTGTCGTCAATGGCCAGCCATGAATTCAGCTGGAAGGGCGCGCTGCTCAACAGCGTCGTGCTCGTGCTGATCAGCATGGGTGCGTTCGTGTACGGCATCAACCTGCAGATGCCGGTGTGGCCTGCCTTCATCACCGGCTAAGGAGTCGCCCCAAATGGAATTGTTTGAACACCTTGCCTTGGGTTTTTCCACGGCACTGACCCTGCAGAACCTGGCGTACGCGTTCCTGGGCTGCGTGCTCGGTACGCTGATCGGCGTGCTGCCGGGCCTCGGGCCTCTGGCCACGATCGCAATGTTGCTGCCGGTGACGTATTCGCTGCCGCCGGTGGCCGCACTGATCATGTTGGCGGGTATCTACTACGGTGCCCAGTACGGTGGTTCCACCACCGCCATTCTGGTGAACCTGCCCGGTGAATCGTCGTCCGTGGTGACGACCATCGATGGCTACCAGATGGCACGGCGTGGCCGGGCTGGTGTGGCGCTGGCCACCGCCGGTCTGGGCTCGTTCTTCGCCGGCTGCGTGGCCACGCTGATCCTGGCCGCCTTTGCAACGCCGCTGTCGGAACTGGCGTTCAAGTTCGGCCCCGCCGAGTACTTCTCGCTGATGGTGCTGGGCCTGATCGGTGCCGTGGTGCTGGCTTCCGGCTCGCTGCCGAAGGCCGTGGCGATGATCGTGCTGGGCCTGCTGATGGGCCTGATCGGTACCGACGTGAACTCGGGCGCCGCGCGCTTCTCGTTCGACGTGCCGGAGCTGACCGACGGCATCGACTTCGTGGCGCTGGCGATGGGTATGTTCGGTTTCGCGGAAATCATCGCGAACCTGGAACAGAAGGAAGCCCGCGAAACGTTCACGAACAAGGTGACCAACCTGTTCCCGACCAAGGAAGACTTCAAGCGCATGATCCCTGCCGTGCTGCGTGGCACGGCACTGGGTTCGGCGCTGGGTATCCTGCCGGGCGGCGGTGCGGCACTGGCTTCGTTTGCAGCGTACTCGCTGGAAAAGAAGACCTCGAAGTTCGCGCACGAGTTTGGTAAGGGCGCTATCGAAGGCGTGGCAGGTCCGGAATCGGCGAACAACGCCGCCGCACAGACCTCGTTCATTCCGCTGCTGACGCTCGGTATTCCGCCGAACGCCGTGATGGCGCTGATGGTGGGTGCGATGACGATCCACAACATCCAGCCGGGTCCGCAGGTGATGACCAGCAACCCGTCGCTGTTCTGGGGCCTGATTGCCTCGATGTGGATTGGCAACCTGATGCTGATCATCCTGAACCTGCCGATGATCGGTATCTGGGTGAAACTGCTGACCGTGCCGTACCGCTTCCTGTACCCGGCCATCCTGACGTTCTGCTGCATCGGCGTCTATTCGGTCAACAACCAGACTTTCGACGTCTTCATGGCGGCTGCCTTCGGCGTGATCGGCTACCTGTTCCTGAAGCTCAAGTGCGAGCCGGCTCCGCTGCTGCTGGGCTTCGTGCTGGGACCGATGATGGAAGAGAACTTCCGCCGTACGCTGCTGCTGTCGCGTGGCGAGTTCACGGTGTTCTTCACCCGTCCGCTGTCGCTCGGCCTGCTGATCGCGGCAGCCGCGCTGGTGGCCGTGGTTGCGCTGCCGTCCATCAAGGCGAAGCGCGAAGAAGCGTTCCAGGAAGAATAACGCTCCGTGGCGTTCCTGAACTACCGCGCCACTTCGGTGGCGCGCATCTAGCAAGCTTTCGGGGTGCCATACGTGCACCCCGTTTTTTTAGTATTCCAGGACAAAGAGAGGCCCGGCCGCAACCAGCGATCACGGGCTGCGCACGATGATCAGAATTCCCGCACCTCTGGCTGCGTCACCTGCGCCTATGAAAACACCTTCACTCGACCGGATCGTTTCCCGGCTCTACGTGCTCAAGCTCGTACAGTCCAGCCCGTCAACGGTGTTCCACCTGATGGAGCGCCTGCGTGAGCGCGGCATCGACAAAAACATCCGTGCTCTGCGGCCGGTGCTACGCAGCCTGATGATGGCACGCGCGATTACCGCGGAGCTGGTGGAAGGCAATGGCCGCGTGTACACGATTACCGACCAGGGCCGGGCGGAGCTTGACGCCTACCTGTCGCATCTCGATGTGTTGAAGAGCGACGTCGAATGATGTCGCGGTTCTTCCGTGCATGAAAAACGCCCCGTGCCGCAAGGGCATCGGGGCGATCGCCGGCGAGCCGGTTGTTACCGCGACTACTGCTGCGTGACCAGTTCCTGGGCCGTCGCGTCGCTGGTATTGCTCTGCGCCACCAGCACCTTGATCTTGTTCGGGACCACGGCGCCAAAGCCGTCCGCCGGGATCGTCGTGATCAGCCAGTCGGCGTTCTTGTCGATGGTCAGCGCACCCGAATCGAAGATGACGGTCTTGGTGCCCGCCGTAGTGATGCGCAGGCGATAGGTGCCGCCGTCCACATACTGCGAGTCCTGTCCTGAAGCCGGCACGGCGTTCTTGTACTGGACCGCCGCCATGTTCGGCTGCACCGAGTTCAGATCGACTGCCGGGGTGGTCAGGTACACGTCAACGTTCTGCGCGTTGATCGAGGCATTGAACGTCCGCACGCGGGCCGAGGTGGAAATGATCCCCTTGCCATACGGATCGTCGATCTGCGCGACGTCAGCCGACGTGGTGCCCGGCAATGCGATCACCGTGTACTTGTGGCCCGTATGCGCATCCACCGTGGTTGCGCCGATCTGCGTGGCAGTGCCCGCGAGATTGACCGCGAAGAGATTGTTGCCGGTGGATACGTCGAAGTAGCCCGAAACCGTTTTGTAGGGGATGTTCTTCAGGGCGGTCAGCGCGCCATTCTGCAGCACGTCGACATTGGGACCAGCCGTGACTGCATGGATCACGCGCACCGCCGGCTTGCTGACGCCGATGCGGTCATCGATGCCGTCGTCGCCGCCACCGCACGCTGCCAATACCGCGGTCGTTGCCAGTGCGAGTCCCAGAATGATTCTTTTCCTGAATTGCGTCATGTGTTCACCTCTTTTTCCGTTGGAAGTCAGGGAGCGAGCGGGACATGCGGGCTACGACGGAGCTAGTGAAACCGGCGCTCTGCTGCCGGTTCCAGCTGGCAGCCTTGTGTGATTGCGCTAGCCTTGATGGAACGATAGGCATCCACGAAAAACGGAGACAGACGCACGGCTCCGAATTCGATGTCGGAGGAGTCCGACAATTTGGTTGCAGACCTGACACACGTCCGTGCGTTTCAAACATGTAGTTCTTGCAAAGCGCGTCAGGGGCGTGTCATGAGGCCAATGCGCGTGCGAGCGCGAGCCTCGCGTGCGTGAGCATCGGTCGCGCGCGGTGACAGCGATACGCGGGCCGCTACGTCAAACGCGGCCCGCCTTGAAAAAAACTGCAGGTTAGCCGTAACGGCCGATGCGTCGTGACGTGCGGTAGGGGCAGGTCACGGAGAAGATGTCGCGCGGGCGACGACGCGGAATCGTCTGTCTCGCAGAATGCGTGCCATGCCGGCAGGGGCGTTGGCGTGTGTCGCCAGCGAGTATGCGTACGCAAGGTGCGTACGTAACCGCGCCCGCCCGTGCAAAAACTACACCATCACCACCTGGTTGCGTCCATTGCGCTTGGCCTGATACAGGCCTGCATCGGCCGCTTCGACGAGCTTGCTGAAGTTGCTGTCGCCGTCGGGCACCATGACCGCGCCGCCAATGCTGACCGTGACGAATCCACTCGTCGGCGATCCGCTGTGCGCGATGCGCAGCGTTTCGATCGAGCGCCGCACTTTCTCGGCCAGCAGGCGCGCGCCGCCGGGCGAGGTGGCGGGCAGGATCATCGAGAATTCCTCTCCGCCGAAGCGCGCGGGCAGGTCGGCTGGCCTGGCGCAATTCTCGCGGATCACGGTGGAGACGCGGCGCAGCACTTCGTCGCCGGCCACGTGGCCATAGGTGTCGTTGTAGGCCTTGAATGCGTCCACGTCGATCATCAGCAACGCGAGCTGCGTCTGTTCGCGCTGCGCGCGCTTCCATTCGGCGCCGAGGTATTCATCGAAATAGCGCCGGTTGGATAGACCTGTCAGGCCATCGGAATTGGTCAGGCGCTGCAGTTCGAGGTTGGTCTCAAGCAATTGCTGCTGGCTCTGGCGCAGGGCGCGATACGCCTCATCACGTTGCAGCAGGTTCAGGTACGAGCGCGAGTGGTAGCGGATGCGGGCCACCAGCTCGATCGTATCGGGCAGCTTGACGAGGTAGTCGTTGGCGCCCGCCGAAAAAGCGGCGCTCTTCATCGTGGGTTCTTCCTTGGTGGAGAGCACGATGATCGGAATGTCGCGTGTGCCAGGATTCTCGCGGTAGCGGCGCACCAGCGTCAGGCCATCGGTGCCGGGCATGACCAGGTCCTGCAGGATCACGGTTGGCTGGGTGCGCTCGGCTACCGCCACCGCCTGCTCGGGGTCCGCGCAATAGTGGAAGTCGATGTCGGCTTCGCCCGCCAGTGCGCGCCGGATGGCCTCGCCGATGATGGCCTGGTCATCGACCAGCAGAACCATCGCCAGGTATTCGTTTCCGGAGGCCGATGGATCGGCCGCATTCCCATTTCTAGGCATTTCCTCTTACCCCTTGTGTCTTGTTGTCTCCTGGCCGCCGCAGGCCCGGACCAGCCGTGGCGCGATACGCGACAGCGGCAGAATCTCCTGGGCCGCGCCAAGCGTGGCGGCGGCCTTTGGCATGCCGTAGACGGCGCTGGTGGCCTGGTCCTGCGCGATGGTCAGGAAGCCTCGGTCGCGCATGGCCTTCAGGCCCTGGGCGCCGTCGCGGCCCATGCCGGTCAGCAGTACGCCAACGGCCTCGCCGCGCCAGTGTTCCACCACGCTTTCGAAAAACACGTCGATGGAAGGGCGGTACAGGTAGTCGCCCGGCTCGGGCGTGTAGGCCATGCGTGCGCCAGTCACCAGCCGCAGATGGTCGTTGGTGCCTGCCAGCAGCACTGCGCCGGCCTGTGGCGTTTCGCCGGCACGCGCGATGCGCACCGGCAGCGGGCATTGCGCGTCGAGCCATTCGGCCATGCCTTGCGCGAACGCTTCATCGACGTGCTGCACAGCCACCACCGCGGCGCCGAAATTGATGGGCAGCGCGCCCAGCAGCGCGGACAGTGCCGCCGGGCCGCCCGCCGATGCGCCAATCGCCACCAGCCGTGGCGCGGCCGGCGCGGACGATGCGGCAGCCAGCGTGTGCGGGGTTTGCGCGCGGCCGCCCAGCAGGCGCCCGATATTGCGGATCTTGCGCAGCAGCGGGCCGGCCGCCAGCGTCGCATCGGATTGGGTCAGCGTGGGTGTGTCCACCGCATCGATCGCGCCGTGTCCCATCGCGTCGAACACCTGGTTTGCATTGCGGCCCAGGTCCATCGTGACGACGACAATCGCGCACGGTGTGGCCGCCATGATGCGGCGCGTGGCTTCCACGCCGTCCATGACGGGCATCAGCAGGTCCATCAGGATCAGGTCGGGCGTTTGCGTCGCGGCCATCTGCACGCCCTGTTCGCCGTTGCCGGCCACCCAGATGATTTCCAGCGTACTGTCCAGCGCCAGCGCGCGGCGCAGCGCGGCGACGGCCAGTCCGGAGTCATTGACGATGCCGATCTTCATGTACGTGCCTCGCCGATCAGGTCCCGCACGGCATCGAGCAGCGCGGTATCGTGGAAACTGCCCTTTGCCAGGTAGTAGTCGGCACCGGCCTGCATGCCGCGCTCGCGGTCCTGCTCGCGATCCTTGTACGACACGATCATCACCGGCAACTGGGCCAGCCGCGCGTCGCCACGGATGCGGGTCACCAACTCGATGCCGTCCATGCGCGGCATGTCGACGTCGGTGATAACGAGGTCGAACGGCTCCGCGCGCAGCACGTTCCAGCCGTCCATGCCATCGACGGCCACACTCACGTCGTAGCCGCGCCCGGCCAGCAGCTTGCGCTCCAGCTCGCGCACGGTCAATGAATCGTCGACCACCAGCACGCGCCTGCGACGCACAGCCGTGGCATCGGCGCCGGCCTGGCGCACGCGTTCGATGCGGCCTTCGGACACGAGCTTCTCCACCGAGCGCTGCATGTCTTCCACATCGAAAATAAGCACCGGTGTGCCGTCATCGGTCAGGCTACCGGCCGCAATGTCCTTGATCTTGCCCAACGCCTGGGCAAGCGGCTGGACGACCAGCATGCGTTCGCCAAGCAGGCGGTCCACGGCGATGCCATAGACGCGCTCCTGCTCGCCGATCACCACCACCGCTACCGTGTCGCCTTCGCTGGGCGGTTCAGGGCGCTGCAGGATCTGCGCGGCACTGACCAGCCCGACCGGGCGTCCCTCGTGCCGGAAGTGCTGGTGCCGTTCGGTCTGTTCGATCGCGTCGCGTGGCACGCCGACGGCGCACTGCACCAGTCCAAGCGGAAAGGCATAGGCCTCGCCCGACACCTCCACCAGCAGTGCGCGCACGACTGACAGCGTAAGCGGCAGCTCAAGGTGGAAATGCAGGCCGCTGCCGGGCTGCTGCGAAAGTTTCAGGTTGCCGCGCACGGCGCGCACCATGTCCTGCACCGCATCGAGCCCGACGCCACGGCCCGAGACTTCGGAGACGGTCTCGCGCAGGCTGAAACCCGGCAACAGCAGGAATTCCAGCAATTCGGCCTGCGACAGCCGTGCCGCCGTGTCCGCCGGTGACAGGCCACGGCGCACGATGGCGGCACGCAGCGCCTCCAGGTCCACGCCCGCGCCATCGTCGAAGATCTCGATCACAAGGCGGCCGGCGCTGTGGCGGGCCAGCAGCGTGATACGGCCGGCCTCGGGCTTGCCGGCTGCTTGGCGCGCTTCGGGCAGTTCGATGCCATGATCGACGGCATTGCGTAGCAGGTGGGCTAGCGGCGCATCCAGCTGCTCCAGGATGTCACGATCGACCTGTGTTTGCTCGCCCGACAGCACCAGATGGACTTGCTTGCCCAGCGTGCGTCCCAGATCGCGCACCATGCGCGAGAACCCGGTGATGCCATCCGACAGCGGACGCATGCGGCACGACAGCGCCGTATCGTAGAGCCGGCGCGACAGGCGGCTGGAGCGATGTTCGTACTGGTCGAATTCCTCAACGCGCTGCGATAGCTGGCTCTGGCCGTCTTCCATCAACTGGCGCAGTCCGGCCAGTGCGGCGCGCATGCGCGGCACCGAGCCATCGGGAGCGTCCAGCAGCGCCTGCACGCCATCGAGTGCCTGCAGCGCGCGCATCTGCTGGCGGCGCGACTGCTGCATGGCACTGCCGAACGGCCGCAGCCAGTGCGATTCGACCAAGGCCTCGCCAGTCATCGCCAGCAGACGGTCCAGACGATCGGCGTTGACGCGCAGCATGCGTTCATGCACATCGGCCAGCGGCTCGGCGGGCCCCATCGGCTGCACGGCGGGCGCGACTGTGTCCAAGGCCGGGGCCGGCGTGGCATCCGGTTCGGCGGTCGCTGCCGGAGGCGAAGGCGCCAACTGGGGCACTGGCGGCGCGGGAAAATCGCCGTCGAGCAGCCGGTTCATCTGTGTGACCCACGCATCGATTTCGGCAAGGCCATCGAGCTCGGGCCAGTTGATATTGCCGCCCGGCGGGTGCCCGATGCGCTGCAGCAGGTCCGTGCCTTGCAGCAGGGCATCGATATGCGCGGCGGACAGCACGATGCCGCCGCGCTGGGCTGCGACCAGGCAGTCTTCCATGACATGCGCCACGCGCACGCCGCCGTCCAGTCCGACGATGCGCGCCGCACCCTTGAGCGAGTGCGCGGCGCGCATGCAGGCTTCGAGATGCGTGGCCGCGGCGGGATCGCGCTCCAATGCCAGCAGGCCCGCGTTCAGCACCTCGGCCTGTGCGTCGGCTTCGAGTGCGAACAGGTCCAGCATCGACGCATCGCGCAATTGTTCGGGATTCATGCCAGGCTCCGCGATAGCGCCAGGCGCAACAGCTCGGCATCGAGCAGCCCCACGCTGTGGCCGCCGTGCTCGAACAGCGACTGCGTGTAGCGGGCGGAGGCGCGCGTCAGCGTGGCGGGCAGCGGCAGCAGCGCGCTGTGCGGCACATGCTCGACGCCTGCCACTTCGGCCACCGGTAGCGCCAGCGCATTGCGTCCCTGTCCCAGGATCAGGAATCGGGTATCGCGCTGGTCTTCAGCCGGGGCGCCGCCGCCGAACAGCAGCGCCAGCGACACACAGGTCAGCAGCGTTCCGCGTACCGCGGCCACGCCGATCAGCGCGGCATGGCGGCGGTGTGGCAATGAATGCACGGGCGCGGGTGCTGTCACTTCGCCGAGGGCGCCGGTCGGTAGCGCCAGCCATTCGTCGCCCACGCGAAAGATCAGCAGAGATTGGCCCGCGTCGCGTTCGCCGTCGGCCGGCGCATCGGCGCCGTCGGCCGCGGTGTCCCACAGGCTGCCGGCGGCAAGCGAGTCGAGCACGGTGACAGCGGCTTGCGCATAGACCGGGCAGTTGCGGCAGCGCAGGTAGGTGGCCAGTTGCGGGCAGGAGCGGTCGCCGCCGGTGCCGATGCGGCGCCAGCAGTCGTCCACGGTGCCTGCGACCAGGCCGGGCAAAGTAGCGGGAGAAGTGTTGACGATGGAATCAGCCATGACTCAGTCGGGCATGACGCTGGGCGCGCTCGCGCAGCCGATGGGCGCCGGAGGCATCGCCCTCGCTGTCGAGCAATGCAGCCAGGTGGTAGAGCGCTTCCTCGTGGCCGGGGTCGAGATACACCGCCTTGCGATAGGCGGCATGGGCATCGGCGATATGGCCGGTCGCATCGTGCAGCACACCCAGCAGGCACCAGCCATCGGCCGAGGACCCGTGCTGGGTCAGATATAGCTCGCACGCGGCCGTGGCCGATTCGAGCTCGCCACGGTCGGCCATGCCCGAGATCGCTGCCAGTGGATCGTGTGGCGCGGATGCGGCAATCGGCGTCGCCACTGTGGCCGCCATCGGCATGCGGACGCGCGGGGCGGGGGCGCGATGTACTGGCACGGTGCGACTCGCGGCGGCGGCCGGTTGCCAGGCGGGTGCGGCCGATGCCGCAGGCTCCTTGCGGGCCGGCTCGGGATGAAATGCGAAGGCCAGCGGCACACCGGTGCTGGCCAGGCCTTCGCGGGTCAAGAGGCTGGCTTCGGCCGGCCCCACGAAAATCAGGCCGTGCGGCAATGTCAGGCGGCGCAATGTCTGCACTGCACGCTGCTGGGTAGCCGGATCGAAATAGATCAGCAGGTTGCGGCAAAACACGAAATGGTAGGGCGCCTCACCGGCCAACAGGGCTGGCCCCACGAGGTTGTCCTGCAGCAGTCGCACCTGCGCCCGGACCTTCTCCGACAACTGGTAGCCCGTAGGGGAGGGGGCGAAATAGCGGTCGCGGAAGTCGAGCGGTACGCCGCGAAACGCGTTGCTGCCGTACAGCCCGGTGCGGGCGCGTTCCAGTGCGCGGGCGCTGACGTCCACCGCGTCCACGCGAAAACGGTCGGCGGGGAGTCCCGCATCAAACAGCGCCATCGCGATCGAGTACGGCTCCTCGCCGGTCGAGCATGGCACGCTGAGCACGCGCAGCAGGCGCTCACCGTCGCCAAACACGCGCTGGGCGGCAAAGCGTCCCAATGCCAGCAAGGCTTCGCGGTGCCGGAAGAACCACGTCTCGGGTACCACCACGGCTTCGATCAGTGCCTGCAGCTCATCGGGCACGACATGCAGCAGGTTCCAGTACGCCGCCGGATCGGGCGCGCCCACGGCAAGCCGCCGCTCCTCGACGGCGCGCGCGATGACCGTCGGGCCGATGGCCGCCGCGTCAAGGCCGATCCGCTCCTTGAGCAGGGTCTCGATCTGCGTGGGGGGATGGGGCAGGTCCGTCATGCGGGGCTTGCCTCGGGAAATAGCATCGTGTGCACGGCGTCGGGCAGCAGGTCGGCCACGCGCACCCATTGAATGAGTCCGCGCGCATCGTGCCGAACCGGGCCAAGATAGCGCGCCTGGCCCGGATCGATGCCGCCATCGACGAATGACGCCGGATCGCATCGCAGCGTATCGGTGGCATATTCGAGCCGCAGCCCCAGCAGGCGCGCGGGCGCGTTGCCTTCCGGACGCTCGCCGGGGCGGCGGTAGTGCACCAGCACGGTTCGCGTGCTGGTACGTGCCGCGGCGGCCGTGCCCGTGGCCAGCGCAGTCATGTCGATCACGGGCACCGGTTGTCCCCTGCGCACCATCAGGCCCGTGACCCACGACGGTGCGCCGGGAATCTGCTTGGTGGCGGTCAGCGGCAAGACTTCGGCCACCTCGGCACTATCGAGCGCGTAGTAGTCGGAGCCGATTCGGAACAACAGGAAGAGCGCCATGACGAGGAGCGGCGGGTCCGCTCAGACCTTGAAACGCGAGACGCCGCTGCGCAGTTCGTTGGAAACCAGCGTCAGCTCGTCGATGGCCTGCCCCGACTGGCGCAGCGATTCCACCGTCTGCTGCGCCGCCTCGGACAGCTGCATCAGCGCCTGGTTGATCTGCTCGGCGCCGCCGGCCTGGGCCTGCATGCCTTCGTTGACCATCTGCACGCGCGGCGCCAGCGACTGCACCTGGCCGATGATCTGCGAAAGCTGGTCGCCCACCTGCGTCACCTCGGACATGCCGCGCCGCACCTCCTCCGAGAACTTGTCCATGCCCATCACGCCAGCGGCCACGGCGGACTGGATCTCGCGCACGATCTGCTCGATGTCGTAGGTAGCCACGGCGGTCTGGTCGGCCAGGCGGCGGATCTCGGTGGCTACCACGGAGAAACCGCGCCCATATTCGCCGGCCTTTTCGGCCTCGATCGCGGCATTGAGCGACAGCAGGTTGGTCTGGTCGGCCACGCGGGCAATGGTGGTCACCACCTGATTGATATTGCCGGCCTTCTCGTTGAGCGTGGCCAGGCGGGAGTTGACCGACCCGGCCGCCTCCATCACATGGTGCATGGTGCCTTCCATGCGCGACAGGCCGACCTGGCCCGTACCGGCCAGCCCGGCAGTCTGCTCGGCGGCGTGAGAGACCTCGTTCATCGTACGTACGAGGTCGCGCGAGGTGGCCGCGATCTCGCGCGAAGTGGCGCCGATCTGCGTGGTGGTGGCGGCGGTTTCGGTGGCCGTGGCCTGTTGCTGGCGCGCCGTAGCGGCAATCTCGTTGACTGAAGTCGTGACCTGGATCGCCGAGCGCTGGGCCTGGCCGACCAGCGTGGTCAGTTCACCGGACAACTGGTTGAAGCCTTGCTCGACGGCCTGAAATTCGTCGCGGCGGTTCAGTGCCATGCGCTGGCGCAGGTCGCCGCCGCGCATCGCGGTCAGCAGCGAGACGATCGAGCGCATCGGGCTGTTGATGGCGCGCAGCAGCAGCCAGCCGCAGACCAGGGCAGCCAGCACGGCGAAGGCCAGCGCGATCTCGATGCCGGTCTTGGCCGAGCTTACCGAATCGACGATGCCCGCCGCGGCGTGGTCGTTGACCTGGGCATTGTCGTCGACCAGTTCCTGCAGCGCCTTGCGGCCGTCGGCCCAGATCTCGTGGGCGCTACCGCGCAGGGCAGCCTCGGCGGCGGCGGTGTCCTTCCAGCGCGTGGGATCGAGGTAGGGCTGGGCAGCCTGCTCATATCTGGCGCGAATATCGAGGAACGCCCGGAAACGGGTGCGATCCGCTTCGCGCTGGATGGAATCGGAATAGAGCTTCTGCAGTTTGTCCAGCCGGCGGCTGGCGTCTTCGGTCTGGGTCAGCAGCTTGGCGCGCTGTGCCG
This sequence comes from Cupriavidus sp. 291-E7, assembly GCF_057798835.1. Classification (NCBI taxonomy): domain Bacteria; kingdom Pseudomonadati; phylum Pseudomonadota; class Betaproteobacteria; order Burkholderiales; family Burkholderiaceae; genus Cupriavidus; species Cupriavidus sp. 291-E7. Next base: position 48,278 of record NZ_JBYOJV010000022.1, on the reverse strand, counting down.
GGTCCGATGCGGTAACGGTCTGCCAGGCCAGCACGTAGATTTCACCCCAGACGCCGCGCATGCCGGCGCTGTAGTTCAGGCCCGGCAGCGCATCGGTGCGCATGACCGTGGTCTCGTGCTCGATGGCGGACAACCGGTTATAGGCCGCCACGCTCATCAGCGTCATGACCAGCAGTATGAAGGTGAAGCTAGCCAGGATGCGTGTGCGGATGGTCCAGTGGTTCACGGTCGATGGTATCTCTCGTTGGGCCGGACACGGCCGGCGGGACCGGCCTTGGCCGTCAGCCAGGGCCTCCACCCGGATGGGGGAAAATCCCTTCCCGATGGGTGGTAGGCGTTTGCGGCGTAGGGTACTGTAACGTCCGGGCCATTTCAACGGCGGACCGATTCCCGCCAGCCCGCGCCGTTGCGCGGCGCGCGACGCCAAATTGAAGCGCTTGCTTTTTTCAAGGTTTTCGTCACACTTGCCAAATAGCTTGAGCGGGAAACATGTTCATCACAACTGATAGGACAGGGATGGTGGCCAAGTCGGAGGCACAGGCGACTGGCGCCTTGCCGCCGGCGGACCTGGATCCGCTGACCGGCGTGGTCGTCCGCCAGGCATTCTTGAAACGGGTGGAAACGCGTCTGCTAGGCGAGACGACGCCCCGCTTCGCCCTGTTATTGGTCGGCATCGACGATTTCCGTGCATTCAATGACATGCACGGCCACATGGAAGGCGACACGATCCTGCAACAGGTGGCCCGTCGCCTGCGCGATGCATCGCCGCGCGATGCCGTGGTCGGCCGGGTAGGCGGGGACGAGTTCGGCGTGCTGCTGACCTCGATTTCCGACCCCACTCTGGTGCGCCACGTGAGCGCCGCCATCCTGTCGATGCTGTCGGCTCCCTACGAATTGAACGGCAACCGCCATCACGTGCTGGCCAGCGTGGGCGCGTGCGTGATGCCTGCCGGCGGCGATAGCACGGCCGACGTGCTGGCGGCCGCCAGCTTGGCACTGGCCCGGGCCAAGCACGACGGCGGCCGTACCATCCGGTTCTTCAAGCCCCAGATGCGGGCCGACGTGACGACGCGCCTGTCGCTCGTCCAGGCTTTGCGTGAAGCCTATGCCCAGCGCCAGTTCGAGTTGCTGTACCAGCCGCAGGTGGACCTGCGCGACGGCCGCGTGGTGGGTGCCGAGGCGCTGATGCGCTGGCGCCATCCCACGCTTGGTTTGCTGACGCCGGCCGCGTTCATCGATGCACTGGCCGCCAGCAGCGTGGCCGCCGACGTTGGCATGTGGCTGCTGCATACGGCTTGTGCCCAGGCGCGGGCGTGGTCGCTGACCTTTCCCGAGGCTCCGCGCGTGGCCATCAACCTGTTTGCCGCCCAGTTGGCGGAAAGCCGGCTGCTAACCGAGGTGCGCCACGTGCTGCGCGCCCTGGAACTGCCGCCGGACCGGCTTGAGATCGAAATCACCGAAACCATCGCCCTGCAGCAGGGCGATGAAGTTTCTGACCAGCTCCAGGCGCTGCGCCGCGATGGCGTGACGCTGACCTGCGACGATTTTGGCACCGGCTATGCGTCGCTGAGTTTCCTGAAGACGTTTCCGGTGGACCGGCTCAAGATCGACCAGTCCTTTATCCGCAATGTCACCCAGGACAACGTGGACGCCGCCATCGTCCGCTCCGTGATCAACGTTGGCCAGAGCCTGAAGATCGGTGTGGTGGCGGAGGGCGTGGAGACCGCCGAGCAGCGCGACTTCCTGCTGGCGAACGGCTGCATCGAGGCACAGGGCTACCTCTACGGCAGGCCGATGCCGGCCGACCGACTGACCGACTTCCTGCGCAACCAGCCGCGCTGACCGGCGCCAGGACGGCGCGGCGCAGGCATTGCTGCGCCGCGACATAGATCGCGCAACACCCGCCAACGGCGCGCTTTCGGCCCATATCTGCAAGACTTGTATCCGGCTTTATCCCGCAAGCCTTGGCAGGCCTGGCGGGAAATATGTGCTTACAAAGTCCGGTGCACAGGTCGGTCTTTCCGCCGTTATCCGATATACGGTGGCAAGCGGGTGCGTGCCGCCAAATTACCGGCACGGCCCGCTGGACTCAGGTATTAGATCATGCAACCCCGTTATCGCTTCGTACTCGTGCCAACCGCCATCGGGCTGGCTGTGCTGCTTGCACAAGGGCATGCCCGTGCACAGGACTACAACCCCGGCGTGCCGCCTGGCTACATGCAGCAGGCGCCCGACGACGCCAGCGCCAACGTCCTTGGTGACCCATCCGCCGCAATGGCCGACCCGCCGTCGCGCATCGCCACGGTGACCGACATGGCGGGCGGGCTCAGCTTTGCGCCGGCCGGCTCCGACGAATGGGCGGCCGTGGGACCGAACCGGCCGATGACCACGGGCGACCGGCTCTGGGTGGACCCGGGCGGCCGCGCCGAACTGCACGCCGGCACGACGGCGGTGCGGCTGGGCGGTGGTACAGCCGCCACGATCCTGAACCTCGACGACCGCGCTACCCAGGTAAAGCTCACGCAGGGCACGCTGCAGCTGCGCGTGCGGGCGCTGCCCGCCGACCAGCAGGTGGAAGTGGACACGCCCAATCTGGCGTTCGTGCCGCGCGAGCCGGGCGATTACCGGATCGACGTTTCGCCTGATGGCACCACCACGCTCGTGACGATGCGTCATGGCAGTGCCGTGCTGTATGGCGATACGCGCTCGATCGAGCTGAGCCGCGGTCAGCGTATGCGTTTTGCCGGTACCGACCTGGCCGATGCCGGACCGGGCAATTACCCGCCGCCGGACAGCTTCGACCAATGGGCCGCCGCCCGCGATGCGCGCGAGGATGCCTCGCCGTCCGCGCGCTATGTACCGCCCGACATGACCGGCTATACGGCGCTGGACGACTATGGCGACTGGCAGCAGGACCCCGGCTACGGCGCGGTCTGGTTTCCGCGCACCGTGGCGGCGGGCTGGGCACCCTACAGCGCGGGCCACTGGGCATGGGTGGCGCCGTGGGGCTGGACCTGGATCGACGACGCCCCTTGGGGGTTTGCGCCTTCGCACTATGGACGCTGGGCATACTTCGGCAGCCGCTGGGGCTGGGTGCCGGGTCCGGTGGCAGTGCGGCCGTGCTATGCGCCGGCCGTGGTCGGCTTCATCGGCGGCGCCAGCATCCGCATCGGCAGCGGGCCGGGCGTGGCCTGGTATCCGCTGGGGCCGCGCGATGTCTATCGGCCCGTGTACCGGGCCAGCCCCCGGTATGTCACACGCATCAACAACATCACGGTCAACAACACGTGGATGCGCGGCGGCGACCGGGATCGCTGGATGAACCACAACGTGCCGGGGGCGATCACGGGCATGCCTTCACGCAATTTCGTGGAGGGGCGTCCCGTGCCGCGTGGCAGCCATCGTGACGAATGGCGCCAACTGCCAGTGGGCGAAGGTCGTGGCGGACCGATCATGGCGCCGGTCAAGGCCAGCCTGATTGGTGGCGGCGCACGGCCGCAAGGGCTGCCGCCGATGGCGCGGCAGGGTTTCGAGCGCCAGGCCATCGCGGCCCATCAGCCGGGGCGCATCGGCAGTGACGATCTGGCGCGCCGCTTTGCACGCGAAGGCGGAACGGCCGGCGCGGGGGCGCCGTGGCGCGGACCGGCACCCGGTGCGGACAATCGCCGTCCGGGCCAACCGGGCAGGGACGACGGCCGGCGTGGATCGCAGGCCCAAGCCATGCCGTGGCAGCCCGATGTGCGCATGAGCCAGGCAGCGCAGTCGGCGCGCGGACCGGGGAATCGGCCCGACCAGCCGCGAGCCGGAATATCGGACGCCCAGCGCCAGCAGTTCGAGCAGCAACGCCAGTTGCAGGACCAGCAACGGCAGGGCGCTGACTTCCAGCGCCAGCAGCAACAGGCATTGCAGCGCCAGCGCGACGATCAGCAACGCCAGCTGCAGGATCAGCAGCGGCAGGGGGCGGACTTCCAGCGCCAGCAACAGCAGGCGTTGCAACGTCAGCGCGATGATCAGCAACGTCAGTTGCAGGATCAGCAACGGCAGTCGCAGGACATGCAACGCCGCCAGCAGTTCGACCAGCAGCGTATGACGCAGGACCAGCAGCGCCAGCTCGACGAACAACGCCGTGACGCGATGAACCGCCAGCAGTTCGATCAGCAACGCCAGCAACAGGAGCGTCAGCAGCAGGACATCCAGCGCCAGGCGCAGCAGCGCCAGGCGCAGCAGCGCCAGCAGCAGTTCGACCAGCAACGCCAGCAACAGGAGCGCCAGCAGCAGGACGTTCAGCGCCAGGCGCAGGAACGGCAGCAGCAGTTCGACCAGCAGCGCCAGGCGCAGGAGCGGCAGCAGGCGGATATGCAGCGGCAAGCCCAGATGCGCGACCAGCAGCAGCGACAGCTCCAGGATCAGCAACGTCAGCAGATGGAGAAGCAGCGTCAGCAGGCGGCACAACGCCAGCAACTGGAGCAGGCGCGCCAGTTCCAGGAACAACAACGGCAGCAGTTCGAGCAGCAGCGGCAGCAGGCCATGCAGCGCCAGCAGATGGAGCAACAGCGCCAGGCGCAGGAACAGCAGCGGCATATGCAGGAGCAGCAGCAACAGCAGCAGCGGCAGGCTCAGGAGCAGCAACGCCAGTTCCAGGAGCAGCAACGCCAGCAACAGGAGCGGCAGCGGCAACAGCAACAGCAGCAGCAACAACAGCAACAGCGGGCCCAGCAGGAGCGGCACGCGCAACAGGCGCGTAACGAGGACCGCCGCTAGCCTCATCGCGGGTGGTTGGCCTGCTGTGGCAGCGTCCAAAGACAAAGGGCGTCCGGTCAAACCGGACGCCCTTTGTTTCTCTCCACTTACGTTTTTTTCTAACTGCCACTTCGATGCTGGCTGCCCGCCAGCGGGGTAACGCCCCTCCGCCTCTCTCCCTTCCTGGCCGGCTATCCGGCCGTCCGTCTGGTTTTTACTTCGCAAGCTCCGACAGGCGCACCGGCTCGATCTTGCCCTTCTGCACCCAACCCACCACGGTATCGGCCAGCGAGCCGCCCTTGGCGTCGATGCCGTCGACTTCATTCGGGTTCACGTCCTTGGGCAGCGCCTTCACCGCGTCGGGCATCTTGGCGCGAATCGCGGCGGCGTCCGTGGTCGTGCCGGCCAGCTTCATCGCATTGGCCAGTGCCCACGTCATCGTGTAGTTCAGCGACATTTCCGTGGTGGCGTCGCGGCCATCATGTAGCTTCTTGTAGCGCGCGTTGTATGCCTGCGCGGCGGGGCGCGCGTCGTTGACCAGCGGCATCACGCCGATCGATCCTTCCAGCATGGCCAGCCCATTGGTGACCTTGGACATTTCGTCCATCTTGGCCTGATCCATGATGATGAAGCCACCCTTGAAGCCGAGTTCGCGGGCCTGTTTGACGACCAGCGCCGTCGGTTCGGACGGGCCGCCCACGAACATCACGTCGGGTTTGTCGGCGATGGCGCGCGACACGCCGGTATAGAAGTCCGTTGCCTTGGTGTACGACATCGGGTTGTTGCCCACCACCTTGCCGCCAGCGCCTTCCCAGGCCGGCACGAACGCCTGCACCCAGGCCTTGGCATAGTCGTGGTCGGCAGGTACCAGCGCCACGTTCTTGCCATAGCGCTTCATCTGCGCCTTGACGAACGGTTCGATATAGCCGGTGTAGGCGGGCGGGATGCGGATCGTGAGCTTGTTGCCGGCGTCGGTGATGCGCGGCACGCTCGAATAGGCCATGACCAGGAATTTCTCCTGCTCGTTGAATGCCTGCAGCGCGAAGATGCCGCCCGAATGCGGAACGAAGACCGCCGGCGTCTTGTGCTGCTGCACCAGCCGGCGTGCATTGATGGCGGCTTCCGCCGGTGCGTACTTGTCGTCGAGCGCGACGACTTCGAGTTTCACCTTCTTGCCGCCTACCTGCAGGCCAGTGGCGTTGATCTCGTCGACGGCCATCTGGATGCCGGAAAGCACGTTCTTGCCATAGAGCGCGGCACCGCCAGACAGCGGGCCCGTATAGCCGATCTTGACCACTTCCTGCGCCAGCGCAGGCGACGAGGCTATGAAGGCTGCCGCGGCGCAGGTGGCCAGCGCGAAGAAGCGACCCAATGTCTTTTGCTGCATGTGCTGTCTCCTTTGGATTTTTGTGTGTATCGATTGCTTTCTTCCCTCTCCCTCTTGTGCGGGAACGGGAACAAACCACGGGTAAGGCGGACGGAACCTCACCCGCCGATGTACGCCTTGCGAATGCCCTCGTCGTTCAGCAACGTGTCACGATCGCCCTCCATCACGATGCGGCCGCTTTCGATGACATACGCACGATGAGCGATACCCAGCGCCGCGTAGGCGTTCTGTTCGGCCAGCAGCACCGTGGTGCCGGCGCGGTTGATCCGCTGGATAACCTCGAACATCTGCTTGACCACCAGCGGGGCCAGCCCCAGCGATGGTTCGTCGAGCAGCAGCGCGCGCGGCCGGCCCATCAGTGCGCGGCCGAGCGCCACCATCTGCTGCTGTCCGCCGGACAGCGAGCCGGCGGGATCATCCTTCTTCTGCCGCAGGATCGGGAACATCTCGTAGACCTCTTCCAGCGTCGTCCTGATGCCCGCGCGATCGCGGCGATGCACGTAGGCGCCGAGCGTCAGGTTCTTCTCGACGCTCATCGCCGGAAACAGCTTGCGGCCCTCGGGGCAGTGCACCAGTCCGGCCTGCACGATCTGCGACGGCTTCATGCCGCCCAACTCGCGGCCATCAAAGCGCATGCTGCCGCCGTTGGTGCGATGGATGCCGCTCATCGCCAGGAAGATCGAGCTTTTGCCGGCACCGTTGGCGCCGAGCAGCACCACGAGTTCGCCAGCCTTGGCGTGCAGCGTGATGTTGTCGAGGGCGCGGAAGCTGCCGTACGACAGCGAGACACGTTCAAGCTGCAACATGGTCGGCTCCCAGATAGGCTTCGATGACGCGCGGGTCCTGCTGGACCTGCGCGGGCGTGCCATCGGCGATTTTCTCGCCGTAGTTGAGCACCATGATCTTGTCGGCCAGCCGCATGATCATGTCCATCTTGTGTTCGATCAGGCAGACCGTCTTGCCGTGGCGCACCATCTTGCGGATCAGTTCGGCCAGGCCGACGGTCTCCTCGGGGTTCACGCCGCCGGCCGGCTCGTCGAGCAGCAGCAGCTCGGGGTCAGTGGTCAGCGCCAGTGCAAAGGCCACGCGCTTGCGGGCTTCCTGCGTGATATCGGCGGCCACCTCATGCGCCAGGTGCGACAGGCCGACGAAGTCCAGCGCGGCCTCGGCTTTTTCGCGGCACAGCTTTTCTTCCTCGCGCAGGCGTCGCGTGTTGAGCAGCACATCGACAAGGCCCGATTTCGTGCGCAGGCGGTGCCCGACGATCAGGTTGTCCAGCACCGTCGCGCGGTCGAACAGCGACGTGGCCTGGAACGTACGGGCCACGCCCAGCCGCGCAATCTGGTCCGCGCGCAGGCCGGCCACATCCTGGCCCTTGAACAGGATCTGGCCAGAGGAAGGCGCGTGCGTGCCGGCAATCAGATTGAAGAACGTGGTCTTGCCCGCGCCATTGGGGCCGATGATGGCGTTGATGTGGCCGGCTTCGAACGTTACGGAAACATCGTGCACGGCAGTCAGGCCGCCAAATTTCTTCGTCAGGTTGCGGATCTCAAGCATTCTCGGCTCCCGGGCGGGTGGTGGCGATCGGTTGCGCGTTACGCGCGGCGGCCAGTTGGCCACGGCGCTCCGCCGCAGCGCGGCGCGCCTGGCGCTTGAGGAACGATCCGACGATGCCGTCCGGTACAAAGATGATCAGCAGGATCAACACCGGACCGAACACCAGCATGCGATAGTCCTGCAGGAACTGCAGGGTCTGCGTGACCCAGGGCACCAGCACCGCGCCCAGCAGCGGTCCGAGCAGCGTGCCCGTGCCGCCTACCAGCATCGACATCACCATGTCGAACGTGAAGTCCGTGCGTGCGATGTCGGGGCCAAGAAAACGCACCTGGCCCGCGTACAGCGCGCCGGCAAATCCGGCATAGGCCACCGACAGCACGAACGACAGCACCTTGGTTCGCATCAGGTTGATGCCCAATGCCTCGGCGAGCGCATCGCTGTTGCGCACGGCCATGAAGCTGCGGCCAAGCAGCGAGCCGACAATGCGATGCATCACGAACGTGCCCACGGCCAGGAAGGCCAGCACGAGGTAATACTGCGACTGCACGCTATCGAAAGCGATCGGTCCGATCGATGCGGGCACCGGGATGCCAATCAGGCCCACCGCGCCATGCGTGAGGCCCTCCCACTTTTCGATCACCAGATAGATGATGTAGCCCACGCAGAGCGTGAAGATCGAGAAGTAGTGCCCCTTCAACCGCAGCGACACGATGCCAACGCCGTAGCCCAGCACCATGCAGACCACGCCGGACAGCGCAAAGGCCAGCCAGAACGGCAACTGGTGATCGACGGTCAGGATGCCGAGCGTATAGGCGCCGATGGCCATGAAGCCGCCATGTGCGAGGTTGAGCTGGCCCGTGTAGCCGGTCAGCAGATTCAGGCCGAGCGTGGCGATGGCCGTGATGAACGCGAGCGTCATCACGGTCAGGAAATAGCTGTTGGGTACGACCAGCGGGAACGCGATGGCGGCGGCGAGCAGCAACGCCCAACCTGTCTTGCCTTGCAGTGCTTTCATGTCGGTGTTCTCCTCAGGCGGCGCGGCCGGCGAACAGGCCCTGCGGTCGCACCGACAGGATGATCACAAGCAGCAGGAAAGCGATGATGTCCTTGTAGTCGGTGGAGATGTAGAAGCCACCAAAGCTCTCGGCCATACCGATGATCAGGCCACCGACAATGGCGCCGGGAATGCTGCCCATGCCGCCGAGAATGATGATCACGAAGGCCTTGGTGATCACGAGGTTGCCCATGCTCGGATACACCAGGTTGATCGGCGCATAGAGCGTGGCGGCAATCGCCGCCAGCGCGCCCGAGATGGCGAACACCAGCGGCGTGACGCGCGTGGCATCGATGCCGACGAGCGCCGCGCCTTCGCGGTTCTGGGCCATCGCCATGATCGTGGAGCCGGTGACGGTGCGCGTGAGGAACAGATGCAGCAGCACCATCAGGGCGAACGCGGCGACGATGATCAGCACACGCTGCATCGGCGCGGTGAGGCCAAAGATGTCGACCATCTGGCCATATGGCGTGGGCATGCGGTGGAAGTCCGCGCCCCACAGCGCCTGGGCACCGGCTTCAAGAAACAGCAGGATGCCGATAGCGGCGATCATGTCGTGGATTTCGGGTGCGTTGCGCAGCGGATGAAAGACCAGTCGGTCCGCCAGCATCGACAGCACGGCCACCACCGCGGCAGCGGCGAGCATGGCGAGCCAATAGTTGAGGCCGAGCGTGGTCATGGCGTAGTACGACACATAGGCGCCGGCCATGTACAACGCGCCGTGCGCGAAGTTCGGCACGTGCAGGATGCCGTATACAAGGGTCAACCCCAATGCGACCAGGCTGTAGACGCCACCCAGGGTCAGGCCATTGAGGAACTGCTGGAAAAACAGTGCCATGCGTTGTCTCCTTGCGTTGGTGTGCCGTGAGGCACCCGCGCTGTCTCGGACGCCGTGACGAGTTCTCGCACGGTCGTTCTTTTTCGGCGACTTTGCATAGCGTTTGATCGAGCGTCAAGCGATCGGGCGTAGTATTCCGCTGCGCGAAATAGAGCGGCCGCATGGCGCCGTGAAGCGTCCGTATATTCCCTGATTTCAGCGTGCAAGCCGCTCTGCAGCGCGGAACACGGGGCATATTTGCCGCGCGTATGACCCCCAATGTTTCGCAAGATTGCTTGGTGGCGCGCATTGGACGAGGCCGAAATGCGATACGCGGACGACATTGTTGTCGGTTTCGGCAAGGCGTTATGACGCCAAACGGTTCAAGCGGGACATGCGGCAACGACTGGGCCAGCTTGCACTTGGGTGTTGTGCGGTTCACCGCCAAACACCTGAGGCAGGAGCCCGGCGCGCGAATTGCGCACGCCGGGATCTGTACGGGGGCTGCCGGGTAAGAGGAATACCTACCGCGACAAAGCCATCGATCTGGCCGAAAGATAGCCCGCCGCAAGGGCCGAGCGGGTGCTCCGTATGCTTGTCTTCTAGAGATACGGGCGGCATGTTCACCTAGAGCGTTTCCGCGCCCACAACCAGCGGCTGCCTAACCACGAGTGCTGGCGGCACCGGCTGCCACGCCGGCCTGGCGCGCGTGCTTTCGTGCCGCGCTTTGCGCGCTCGCCCCCTGCGGACTTCCATCCCCGAGTCTACGGCCCGGCTCCTAGATCCGGACCTGCGCGCTGCGCTTGCGTGGGATCTGCGCCGATTGCCGCCGATGGCCTGTCTAGGCCGTCCTCCCTCGCTCATCGCCATGTCCGCGACGGTAGCCCACCGCCGCCCGCCATCAAGGCGCGCCGGGCCGTGTCCTCGCTGCGCTGCGGGCCGCACCAACCCGGCGCTTGTCCCCTTGACGGCGTGCGGCCGCGGGCTTCTGGGCGCCGCGGGCGATGAACTCAGGAAAGACGGTGGCAAAAAGGCCGTTCCGGGTCGTCGCGCCGACCCCACCGGAAAGCCGAAAGGCGGGCTCCGAATCTTGGAATCCGGTGAGTGGTGTTCACAGCAAGCCCTTCAGGAAACCCGTTGTCAGGAACCAGATCATGCAACTCGCATCCCGTTTTGCCTCCCAATCCCCGGCGCTGCGCGCGGACCATCCCCTCTCGGACGACCAGATCCGGGCCGTAGCCCCCTCCATCTATGCGGCCGCGCCGCATGCAAGCCGCTCCGAGCGCTACAGCTACATCCCCACGAGCACGGTGCTGGCTGCGTTGCGAAACAACGGCTTCGCGCCCTTCATGGTGTGCCAGACCCGCGTGCGTTACGCAGAGCGGCGCGACTTCACCAAGCACATGATCCGACTGCGCCATGCGAGCCAGGTCCATGGTGGCGAAGCCAATGAGATCATTTTGCTGAACTCCCACGATGGCACGAGCAGCTACCAGATGCTGGCCGGCATGCTGCGCTTCGTGTGCCAGAACGGGCTGGTCTGTGGTGACACCGTGGCCGACGTACGGGTACCCCACAAGGGCGACGTGACCACTCAGGTCATCGAGGGCGCGTATGCGGTGCTGCGTGGCTTTGATCGGGTGCGGGACGCCCGCGATGCCATGCGCGCCACCGTGCTGGACGCAGGGGAGGCGGATGTCTTTGCCCGCGCGGCACTCGCCCTCAAGTACGACGCGGACAAGCCCGCACCCATCACGACGCGGCAACTTCTGCTACCTCGCCGCGCGGACGACGACCGTGCCGATCTGTGGAGCGTGTTTAACCGCACGCAGGAAAACCTCATCCAGGGCGGGTTGCGCGCCCGCAGCGCGAACGGTCGGCGCCAGACCACGCGCCCCGTGCTAGGCATTGACAACGGCATCCGCCTGAACCGTGCGCTCTGGTTGCTGGCCGATGGCATGCGCCAGTTGAAAGGCTAAGCAACACCTCGCGGACCCGCACCTCCGTGTGGGTCCATCGTCTTGATCCCGATTCGATTATTTTGGAGTGACCGTCATGAATGTCGTAACCCAAGCCAAACCGGGCGCTGCAGGTCTGCAGCGCCCGGTTTCAACGTCCAAATCAAAATTCGCCAAGTCGCCGCCCTAAACCTGGCGACGACTTGGCCGCGCCCTGCGCGTGGCACGGACGTCGGTTCCCACTTTGGCTGGCAAGGTCTGATCGCATTCCGCGGCAGAGGACGGGGCGCACGAGCCGACGCCTCGACTTGTTGCGAACAGGTTCGAATGCGTGCCGTCCTCGGTACCGACGACTCGCAAATTGAGTGCCACGAGGGAAGGATCACCCTTTGGCAGTGCGGCCCAGCGAAGGACCTCTTCCTTGCGGCGCAATCCTGCATGGCCGCCTGCTGCGGCCGGAGCTTCTTCCGTCATCGTTGGGAAGTTGGCCTCGCTCGCGCCAGGGCACAGGCTGACGAAGTCATTTCGCGAGGATTCCGAATTGGCCATGTCTCCTCTCGGGAGAGGCCGGTCCATGCGTCCTTTGGCAGTTGTGCATCCTGGTGGCGGCGCGGCTGACGCCTCGGGCTTAGGGGCCACAACCGTCCGGCGTAAACAATTTCCCCACCGCTGCGCGGATTCCTCGCGGAGCAAATTGTTTTCGCCTCCCGGTCCTTCGCGGAGCTCGGCCGCTATCGCGGTGCAGCCCGCCCGTCCCCCACCGATCGGATCACAACAAGGACGCAATGGCGCGACCTTGGGTAACCCGAAAGGAGAACGCATCATGGCCAACATCGGCACCTTCACCGCTCAAAACGACGGCTTCACCGGCATGCTCCGCACTCTCACGCTCAACGTCAAGGTCAAGTTCCTTCCCAACGACAAGGCGAATGACAACGCCCCTGACTTCCGCCTTCAGGCGGCCGGCGGCTACGACATCGGCGCGGCATGGAAGAAGATCAGTCTGTCTGAGCGGTCCTACTTGTCCGTGACACTGGACGATCCCACGTTCCCGGCGACGGTCTACGCTCGGCTGGTCGAGGGCGACGACGGCGAGCACCAACTGATCTGGTCGCGCAGCAAGCCGGCGGCTTAAACGCCGCGTAGCGTCCCGTCCCAGTGGCGGGGCGCTTTCGTCAATATGCCGAGGTGCCCTATGGCAGGTAACCAGCCGGCGGTGGAGGTCGGCAGCTCTTTGGGCGAGTTCTTTGAGACACGAGCTTCGTACCGTCCGCGGTGCGCCCCGGAACGGCGAAATTAATCACCGGGTTTTACGGGCAGGGGCTGGCTGCTCAGCGAGGCATCCGGCAACGAACTTGATGAAAACGGCGTCTAGTGTGGCCTTGTCTGTGGGGCCAAGTCTATCGAATTCTTCTCGGGTAACGGAGAACGGCCACGAGGCTTTTATCGGTGATGCAGGCTTTCGCTGGGCTCTGGCTGACGGTGCTGAAGCAGGATCCGAACCGAACATCAGGGCTTCTTCGGATAGCTCAAGCAATTGAGCTACTGAGGCCACGCGCGTGCGCTTCGGCGCGATTTCATCGGCAAGCCACTTTCTGACCGTTTCATAGCTGACGCCCGCCTCGTCCGCCAACCACTTTGGCGATTTATTGAGGCGTGTCAATGAGCGACGAATTCTTGTCCCGATCGATTCCATGCTGAAAGAATACAACTTTATGTTGTAAGTCGCAGCACACTAATTTGTTGTATTGCACACGTTTTTGTTGTACGCTACAGCTCAAACTGGAGCTATCGCAATGAGCGCTATTGAACGGTTGGTTGCTGCGAACTGTGGGCCAGTCGCGGTGGCGCGGGCCCTGAACGACATCGTTGCCTATCAGGAGGTTCAGCGATGGGTGAAGCGAGGCTATGCCGCGCCAAAGTACTTCCAGCGGCTAGTGGTTTTGCTTCCCGGGGAGATGACGATTGATGATTTGTTCGCGGATATTCCTTCCGGATTGGCAAGCAAGGGCGGAGGCAAAGCGCAAGCCGCAGCGGGACTCTCACCGCGTTGCACGTCGCTGATTGCAGTCGATGTTGTCGCCATTACCGACTGATCGGGAAATTTCGCGCATTTGAGGCGCATCAAGTGCCTCATCCACTCTTTTGGATGCACTGAACTACTCAGGAGAAAAGTCCATGACTCAACGACTCATCACAATGGAACAGCGCGCGCAATTACTCGCGAACGCCCGGGCATACGCAGTCGGTCATGAGGGTGATGCGGAGCCCGTAGTAAGGCTATTCACCCCAGACGCACACGCGATTTGGTTGCTGGCCGCACTCGATCCGGGTGATGGCGATACGGCCTGGGGTCTGATCGACCTCGGCATCGGCATGCCCGAACTGGGAACGATCAAACTGTCCGATCTGGCTTCAATCGTCGGACCGAAGAAGCGCCCTGTTCTGCGTGACCTGTACTTTCGCGCCACGCGACCCCTGTCGGAATACGTACGATTGGCGCAACGCGACGGATCGATTCCCGATTGAACGACAGGATGACCACGCCGGCCACTGTGTGTTTTTTGATCTCAATCGAGACGTCGACGGTCTGAATCAACGACCCCTTGTGTTGCCTTCGTGCCACCGTATCTGCTCGCTCACGGCACATCGAGAGGGTCAGATCACCAGTTCATCGGTACGACCTTGCGATGGATCTCTACGTTGCTACGCTTGCCTGCGATCCCATCAACCCAAGAGGCAATACACATGACAGCATCGGTGAGACATCTGTCCGAAATCGAATCGTGGAGTGTGAACGACAGCGTGGAGATCCTGCGAAACGAGTTCTCCGCAAAGGGGCTGGTTTTCCTGGAGGGATTTGAAAAGCCTGAGGCGTTGCTGCAGACATTATCCCCCTTGGGTACCGTCTATCACCACAGGGACTCGCTCGCGAACGGCCTGACGCACGTGGCCACATCGGAAGATGACGCGCAAAGCGCAGCAGGCGCTGGAAAACTCGGCTTTACGAAAGACGGCCTGGTTCCCCATACAGACAGGAGTGGCGCGAATGACCCGCCGAATATGCTTGCCTTCTGGATAGAGCGTCCCGCTGCAATCTCTGGCGCTTCCCTATTTGTAGACGGATTTGCACTATTCGAAGTCATGTCCTGTCGCTTTCCCGATGAGTTGGCGGCGCTGTGCAGGCCGAACGCTGCCATTTTCAAATCCGAAACCGGCTATCTCGAATCAAGCGTATTTTCCACTGAGGGCGAACGCCTTCGGATCAGGTTCAGGTTTGACAACATGATGTTTCTTTCACCGGATGCAGCCAAGGCTGTAGACGTCATGCTGCCCGTGATCAGAGAGCTGTCCGCGATCAAGCGCCTGCGTGCAGGTCAGGGCTACCTCATCGACAACTTGAGATGGTTGCATGGCCGTACACATTTCGTTGGTGCGCGGTCGGCATACAGGCTTTTGCTGTCTACCTGCACAAAACCACCCATAAGGAGATAGGCGTTGCTGTTTACTTGCGAAACTTACACATCTGCAGCGGGAAGCTGCAACGAGGATATCGGCGGCTGCGTCAGCAATGCGGCATGGATCCTTGACGGCGCCACCAGCCTGTCGCGCCGGACCGTGCCGGCTAGCAATGGGCAGCACATTTCTGATGCCGCCCACTTTGTTGCCACGCTGTCGGCTGAGTTCCATCGGGGCATTGGAAATGGGCAGGACATTGCGCGAGCGCTCGATAGCTCGCTGCGATCGGTCAGGCAGGACACAGACATCCGGGGCTTCCTCGAGGAGGACTTTGATGTGCCGTCGGCGAGCTTCGCGGCGGTCCAACTGACGGGGCAGTGTCTTCAAGTGGCGAACCTAGGGGACTGCACGATTCTGCTGCAGTCCGATAAGGGGACGATCACGTCGTTTGGGGACTCTGCTGTCCGGCAGTTTGACGCCGCGTTGCTGTCCACCTATCTGGCGCTTAGGCAGAAGGTCTCGGACCGGGGCGCCGTCAGGGAGGCGCTGGTGCCTTTGATTCGTGAGAATCGAGCGAGGATGAATACCCCTGGCGGCTATTGGATCCTCGAGCCCAGAGGGCACGGATTGTCCGAACTGCAGCAGATGGCGATCCGGTTCAGCACTGAGGTGCGGGGTCTTCTCGTGACGGATGGGCTCTACCGAATCGTTGATACCTATCACCTGATGAGTACGGAGGAGTTCTTTGTGGAAGCGTTCAGTGCGTCTGGCCTGGAGCGGTTAGTCAGCCATACCCGGGACGCCGAAACCCTGGATAGTAACGAGACCCGGTGGCCTCGCGTGAAGGCCAGGGACGACGCCACTATCGTAAAATTTGAAATCCAATGAACACGCAAAGTGACGCCAATGCGCAAAGATTCCCGGTTTCCGTAAAAGGTGTGATTCTTGTCGGAGCGCAGGTCATCCTGCTGAAAAATGAGCGGGATGAATGGGAGCTGCCTGGCGGGAAACTGGAGCCGGGCGAAGATATTCTGGAATGCCTTGCCCGTGAAATAGATGAGGAGCTGAATATCCCTGTCCGCGTCGGCTGTCTTCTGGATGCGTGGGTGTACCCAATTCACTCTGTCGAGGTGGTGATATTGACTTACGATTGCCACATCAGCGCGGCTGTCTCTCCGAAGATCAGCCATGAGCATAAGGAGTTGGGGCTCTTCCGAGTGCACCAACTGGACGAGATTCCCCTCCCCGACGGCTACAAGAAAGCGATTCGTGACGCGTTTCGCAAGCAACAGTCAGACGCCGCCCAACTGGCGAGGTATTTGCCCGGAGATGAGCAGCAGTGAGCGCGATTTACCGTCCTGCGAACGAGTCCGGGGCGCTAAGGTAGCCTTTCTCCTTTGTTACTCCTTCGCACATTCCACTGGGAAGCGTGCGTCTCACGATTGCGCGGTCTAACGATTAATGGCGCATGGTTTCTCGGCGCCATCATGCTGTATCACGGTCGCCGCAGCTCACTGTGTCTTTTTTTGTCTTAATCTAGACGTCGGCGGTCTGGATCAACATCCTTGCATTGATCCCGTGCCACTGTGACCCAAATCAACAGGATCGGTTTAGGGCGTTACCTCAAAGTGCCATGCAGTTGCCAAGTCTTCACTCGCAGGGGCGGGTGGAGCAATTTGCGTCAGTTTTAGGGTTCAGCCCTTTAGGCGCGAGGTGGCAACGAATTCGTCTAACAAGGACGTGTCATGGCGATTCGAAGCTTCACACACCGTTATCCCACTGCGGCATATCTCTACCTGTTGCACCAGGACAGCGCTGCACTGGCCTGGGAGTACCTGCGCCGCCATCCCGACTATCAGCAGGACTGGTTGCGCTCACGCGATAGTGCCGAAGCGGCGCGGCGCTGGGGCCTGCGCCTGCTGGAGGATCCGGCATTGGACGCGCGCGATGCGCACCCTATCTGGTTTCCAGACCCCGATGTGGTGATGCAGCTATTTGCAGACACCGACCCGCCGCCTGACGCGCACACCCTCAGTATCTGGAGCATCCCCGGTGACAAGCAGTTGGTTCACGACGGCAAACGTCTGGTGCTGGTCGCTCGCTGGCCCTACCACTGTGTGAGGATGGCGCTCGCTCCGGAACTGAACGACGGCATGGCGTATTGTCATGCCGTTCGTGCTTCTGCCATATCTGACATGCGCTACCGAGTGGCCGCCGCCGAACACCGGAAATTGACGGTGGCTCGCGCAGCAGCTTCATTCGCGGCAGCCCGTCCACGGCCCACGCCCACCGCATTGCTGGACCTGTATACCTTGCAGGCACTCGATGCAACCCTGGCGGGCGCCTCGATGCGCCAAGTTGCCGAAGGGCTGTTCGGCGTCGATGTGGTCACCGCCGGCTGGCATGCCGACAGCGGCCTGCGTTCGCGCTTGCGTCGCCTCGTGCGCCGAGGGAAAAAGCTGATGCGTGGCGGCTATCGTCGCTTGGTGGCATAAGGTCGGCCCAGTTTTCGCCACAACACGGCGACCCTCTGCGGCTCGCGTCGCTTTCCTGAGACTGTCTCTGTCCGGCCGCACGCTGCGGTGGGACCCTCCCAACCGATGGAGATTTACCCAATGCGATCCCATTTCTTGCGGCCCGATGCTGCGCCCCCCATGCTGCAGGCTGCCGACAAGGCCCAGCCGCAACGCTATCTGACCAACGACGAGGCTGCTGAACACCTACGGTTGTCACCGCGTACGCTCGAGAAGCAGCGAGTCCTCGGTGGGGGGCCACGCTTTCGCAAGTTTGGCCGGCGGGTCATGTACGCGGTCGCCGATCTCGACGCGTGGGCAGACCAGCGCAGTTTCGAGGCCACCTCCGACCCGGAATATGCCGAGCATCACGCGGCCGAAAGTCGTGCGCGCTGATCCGGGGCACATCGAGAGCCTTCTTCATGTCCGAGTCATTGCAGGAACGGACGCAGCTCGAGCTTTTTCGTGCACTACCGGGCGACATGGCGCCGCGCGACGTTCAGGATCTGATGGCGAACCCCTTTTTCTCGCTGGCGAAGTCAAGGCGTACTGCACCTATCGACTATCGCGGCGGCGCGGTCACCATCCGTGTGGAAGGGACGCAGCAGCACGGCATCGCCACGATCTGGGACGCAGATATCCTGATCTGGGCGGCCAGCCAGATTATCGAAGCGCGCGACGCTGGCCTGCGTGCATCGCGCCTGATGCACGCCACGCCCTACGAGATCCTGCGTTTCCTTGGACGCGGGGTGTCCTCCCGCGACTATCAGCGCCTGAAGGCGGCGCTCGATCGACTGCAGTCCACAACGGTGGCCACGTCCATCCGCGAAATGTCAGGTCGCCGATTGCATCGATTCTCGTGGATCAACGAGTGGAAGGAACTGGCGGACGCCCGTGGCATACCACGGGGCGTCGAGATGATCCTGCCCGACTGGTTCTACGCAGGCGTGCTCGATGCCTCGCTGGTGCTCACCATCGATCCGGCCTACTTCCGGCTTACCGGTGGCATCGAACGCTGGCTTTATCGCTTGGTACGCAAGCATGCGGGCAGGCAGCGGGAAGGCTGGCAATTCGACTTCCGACATCTGCACCGCAAGTCGGGCAGTGCCGCGAAGTACCGGGACTTTGCGCTGGACCTGCGCGCGGTAGCCGCGCGGCAGCCGTTGCCCGGTTACGTGCTGGACATCGAGCGTCTGCCGGAGACCCGCGTGGAGCGCCTGAGCTTTCGGCCCTTGCCTTTCACGGCATGGGGATAAGTGTGGGAAAAGCGGTGGACAGACTCGTGCTATCAGGCGCGTTCGGACTCGTGCTATCAGGCGCGCTTGCCTCGTGCTATCAGGAGCGCAAACGGGCCGGAAAGCCAATCAGGGCGCGGGTCTTGGTGCCCGTTAACTTAACTAACTTTCTTACTCTAACTAGTAAAAGGTGCGCGCCGCTTCGGTGGACGAGCGCAAGACGGCGCGGTTTGTCCTGGCCGCAGGAGAACACTCAATGATTCCGCAACCCGCCACGGCTGTGGCAATGCCGCCGCCATTTCTTCCGTCATCTCCCCGACCATTCCTCTCGGCCGTCGCCAGCCAGCCCGGCGACACCGACATGGCGTCGATGACCCGCGTTTCGCTTGCGCACATCGACCGGCGTATTCGCCTCTATCTACGCTTCGGTGAGCCGTCGCGCATCGTGCCGCTTGACCGCTGGCTGCGTATTGCGCTGTTCGTGCCCGGCGCGGTGTTCTGCCGAATTCGCTGGCAGGCGAATGCCTCTGGCAAGGTGCGCTGGGAGTTGATGGTGATGCAGGCTTGCATCTCGCGGGTCGAGGGGCAACGTATCGCTGGCGTGCAGCCTGGCGCTGAGTTACTGCTGCATGTGCATGGCGAACCCTCTGTGCGTGCTGTGCTGGCGCAGGTCGATGTCGTCGAGGCGCAAGGCATCGCACCGGCCACCGTTTCGCCGATGTACTGGTGCACGCTTGGTAGCCGGTTGGCGGCCCGGCAGCCGCTGCCTGCCTATACCGCGGCCCGGCACGCCGCCTGGTTGGCAGGCATGCCACTATCGTGACGCCCAGGTCCACTGCCAGGACGCGGCAGGAATCTCGCAAGCGTTGGCCCACGCGCATCGCGCTGGCAGCCCTGTCGGCTGGCGGACTCGCTGCACTGGCCTGGGCCAGTTTCCTGCCACCGGCCCCGCGCTTGATCTACAACCCAACCGCCAGCGTGGCGGTTGGCTGGTACCGGGTCGATCCCCTTCAGCGCGGCATTAACGGGCCGCCACGTCCCGTGGTCGTGAACAGCATTGTGCTGGTTCCGCTACCGACGGAGATCGCCGCACTTGCTGCCCACCGCGGCTACTTGCCAATGCACGTGCCGCTGCTCAAGCGGGTGGGCGCGGTCGCGCCGCATGCGGTGTGTATTGTCGGCGGCATCGTGCGCATCGATGGCGTGCCGGCTGCTGCCGTCATGCCTGCAGACCGGTTGGGTCGACCGCTGCCCTCCTGGCGGCTGTGCCGCCGTCTCGAAGCGGGGGAGTTGTTCCTGTTAAGCCTGACCGACCCGGCATCGTTTGATAGTCGCTATTTCGGCCCGGTGCGCGTCTCCGACTTGCTCGGCGTCGCGCATCCCGTCCGGCTGGACACGCCATCATGATGATTACTGTTTGGCCGCGCAGTATCGCTAGGCCGCTCCTTGTCCGGTCTCACTGCGCAGGGCAAATGAGAGGAAAAAAGCAGTGAGCAAGATAAAAGGTCGAGGCACGCCGGGGGGCGTCACGCCAGTCTGCACGGGGGAGGGCGCGGCACGGCCCTGGCAGCTGCGGCGTGCCGCGAAGCGGCCCAATGCCTTACCGGTCGCGGTGAAACTGTGTGCTGCGCGCGCCTGAATACTCCTGAATGCGCCACCCTTGGTTTGGGGCTACCCATGACACATCGTAATGATACGGAGCAGGACGAACGGTTTCGCATCCGGCCAAGCGCACCAAAGCAGCAAGGCGACAAATTCCTTACCAAGGTGTTGCGCCAGAGCGGAAAAGCTGGCGGCAGGGTGGGCACGGTCGCTGGAAAACCCGACCGAGGCCCGGGTGCCCGGCTCGGGCGCGGACATGTTGCGGCGCGCTTTGCCGGGCGTTCCCTGCCGCCCAATGCGCGGCGTGTCGCCATCAAGATCCGGTTGGTGAAACTGACATGTGTGGGGGCACGTTCGACCGCAGTGCACTTGCGCTATCTCGAGCGGGAAGGCGTCGATCGCCGGGGCGGCGTAGGGCAGGCCTACGGGCCGGAAACAGACGCGGTCGATCTTGACGCGTTCCGAACACGCAGCGAGGGTGATCGGCACCAGTTCCGCATGATCGTCGCCCCAGAGGATGCGGAGCAACTGGACGACCTTCGTACCTATGCCCGGCATTTTGTGCGCAGAATGGAAGCCGACCTCGGCAGCAGGCTGGAATGGGTGGCGGTAGATCACTGGAACACGGATAACCCGCACACACACATTGTCCTGCGCGGCAAGGACGATACGGGCAAGGACCTCATCATTGCCAGAGACTACATCGCCGGAGGAATGCGCCACCGTGCATCGGCGCTGGCCACCGAATGGCTGGGGCCACGGACCGCGCTAGAAATCCAGCGCGCCATGCGACGCGAAATCGATCAGGAGCGCTGGACGCAGTTGGATCGGACCTTGCAGGGTCTGGCCGCCGGCGGCCTAGTGCAGTTGAACAATCTGTCGGACCCGCGGCTGCAGCACCAGCGGCAACTGCTGATCGGTCGTCTGGAGCATCTGACGCGCATGGGCCTCGCAACCGAGCAGCGTCCCGGCGTGTGGGCTCTCCTTGTCGGGGCTGAACCGACGTTGCGGGCCATGGGCGAACGCGGCGATATTGTGCGCACCATGCAGCGCGCCATGTCTGGCCAGCCGCGCGAGTACGCGATATTCCCGGCGGGCAGGGAGGGGCATGAGATCGTCGGCCGCGTTGTGGGCAAAGGGCTGGCTAATGAGCTTTACGACCAGGGCTATCTGCTTGTGGATGGCATCGACGGCAGGGCACACTATGTGGCGCTGCCGTCAGCCGGCATGCTGGAGCGGTACCCGATGGGTGCGGTGGTGGAGGCCAAAAGCACGGCCGGCCAGCGCGCAGTCGACTGCCAGATTGTCGCGCTGGCCGTGAATGGGGTCTACCGCACGGATCAACATATTGCCATTGCGCAGGCCCACGACCCATCTGACCGTGAAACGACAGGCGTAGCGGCGGGCCATGTCCGCAGGCTCGAAGCCTTGCGACGTGATGGTCTTGTGGAGCGCCTGGCGGAGGGCGTCTGGCGGGTGCCGCCGGATCTGGCGGATCTGGCGGAGCGAGGGCGCGAGCGTGATACATGGCGCCTGGAACGTGCTGCAGCCGTGGCACTGCGATCGCACTTGCCGATTGAACGGCAAATAGAGGCGATCGGTGCAACATGGCTGGATCAGCAACTGATTGGTGGAGGGCGGGGATTGGCCGACTTCGGTTTCGGGGCTGAGGCCCAATCCGCCCTGCGCAAGCGCGCCGATGTTCTGGTCGATCGGGGTCTGGCGACACGACACGGGAATCGTATCGTGCTCGCCCGCAATCTGTTGGGTACCCTGTGCGAGCGTGAGCTCGCGAAAGTCGGGCAGGAGACGGCGGCACAAACTGGCTTGGCGCATCGGACCGTTGAAATGGGTCAGCGCGTCTCTGGCGTATACGCGCACGATGTTACGTTATCAAGCGGGCGCTACGCGATGCTGGTCGACGGCGGGGAATTCTGCCTAGTGCCGTGGAAGCGAGTGATTGAGCCGCACCTCGGACGCGCAATCGCCGCAAGGGTGGACGAATTAGGCGTCTCATGGGAGATCGGGCGACAGGTGAGCCGCTAGCGCCTGGGCCGTGGGTCTTGTCGTGAGTCCCGCGCTGGCGGTGCCCAGGTTGCAGTCATGCAAAGGGCTGCGCGACGGCGCCGAAGCCACGTCAGTGGCTCTGGTACTTTGAGGCGGAGTAGGGTACAACTCACCGTCACCGCCTTGAACCTCAAGCTTATCCCCTGCATTGACGATGTCGCTGGCGCCGATGCTGTCCGTCGCTGCGTCACCCTCCGTACGCCGAACGATCCTTCAACCGCCCGTCCAAACCGGCATGCCAGGGGGCGTCAGACGCCCCATTCTGCCCGGCAGTTTTCACGCTTAGAGTGTCGCGTCTAATATGCGCTCACGACGTTGACAATACGTTAGCGATTTGTCGCGCCACGACGTCGCGGACTTGCGACATGACGTTATCTGTTGATGAGGCAACGCGTCACATAGTGATCTACCATCTGCCCCGCATCACTTTGTATCAAAACTAAAACAAACGGAATGGGGTAGTTCAATGCAGTCAAACTTTTGTCGTGGAATGCGGCAGGCTGTCGCTCGCGCTCCGCAAGCGTCCTCCATCACTCTCGCCGTCGCACTACTGTTTCCGGTTGCCGTATCGGCTGCCGAATACCTGGTAGGCAGCGAGGCCGAGCTGCGTGCGGCACTGGCGGCCGCCAGTACCGACGGCGACCCAACGGCCACAATCCGCCTCACTGCCGACATTACTGTCCAGCCTCCTAGCACTTCAACCTTTGTGTCGCCCACCAAGCCGGTCACTCTTGATACGCAGGGCTTTACGTTGACTAGAATTGCCGCCTCCGCCGGGTTTACGTTCTCAGCAACGTCGCCCAGGACATTCAATGGGACTTACATGGGCGGGACAGGCGGCCAGGGCGGCATTGGTCTGACGTTGCTGGGCCCCGGCTCACAGGCGACTATCAATGGCTCGGTCACAGGTGGGGCCTCAACGAATACCGGCGTGAACGGCGGCGTAGGTGTTTCCGCCAACGGTGCCGGCCTGACTATCATCAACAACGGCACGATTACCGGTGGAGATCAGCTAGCGACTGGAGCTGGCGGAGTCGGCGTCACTATCAACAACATGACTGTGGTCAACAACGGTACGATCCGTGGGGGGCACTCAATCAATGTGGCAGGCACGGCTGCTACAGCGCAATCGGCAGGCATATCCACAGTCAGCACTGGTAATCAGATAGTCAACAACGGCACGATCGCGGGAGGCGACAGTATGGGGGGTAGCGCCGGTGCCGGCATTTTCCAAGGCATCGCGGCGACGTTCAGCATCGTCAATAACGGGACCATCCGAGGCGGCTCAGATTTGACTGGTAACGCTGCTGGAGGACAGGCTCTCTGGCTGCGCGGCGGCACTACACTATCCATTTCGAACGCAGGTACGCTCGAAGGTGGTCACGGCGCGGCCGCAATCGGCATGCTGACGGGAGCGGCGGCAAACACAACCCTCGTCAACTCTGGCGTTATCAAGGCGGGCTCGGGCTACGCCAACGCCATCGAATTCGGCAACGGTGCGGCGGCCGTCAATACGCTCGAACTGCAGGCGGGCTCGCAGATTGTCGGGAATGTGCTGGCAAATCCCAACAGTACGCTGGACGTCCTCAAGTTAGGTGGTACGGCTAACGCGACGTTTGATGTATCGACCATTGGCGACGCGGCTCAGTATCGCTTCTTCGACATTTTCACGAAAACCGGCACCAGCACCTGGTCGCTGATCGGCACTGGCACGGTTACCACGCCGTGGACGGTCGATCAAGGCACGCTGCAGATCGGCAATGGCGGCACCAGTGGTAGCCTGGCGAGCAACGTCGTAGTCAACAGCGGCACTACACTGGCGTTTAATCGCTCCGATACCTACACCTTCGGCAACCTCATCTCGGGTGCCGGCGGCGTTGCGCAGAACGGTACCGGTACCACGGTATTGAATACCGCCCAGACCTACACTGGCCCCACCACAGTCAACCTCGGGACGCTGGCCATCAACGGCTCAATCACGAGCCCGGTAACAGTGAACGCTGCGGGTACGCTATCCGGTACCGGCACGATCTTCGGCAATGTCACCAACACCGGTACGATCGCGCCGGGCGGCGGCTCGGGCGTGCTGACGATTGCCGGCAATTACATTGGCAATGGCGGTACGGTGCGTGTGAACACAGCGCTTGGCGGCGATACCTCCGCCACGGGACGCCTCATGGCAATGGGTGACACATCGGGCATCAGCCGGGTCCGGGTGGTCAACGTTGGCGGCACCGGCGCCCTCACCTCGGAAGGCATCAAGGTCATCGATGTCCAAGGCGCGTCGAACGGCACCTTCACGCTGGCCGGCGACTATACGTTCCAGGGCCAGCAAGCTGTCATGGGTGGCGCGTATGCGTACCGTCTCTACAAGAACGGCGTGTCCACTCCGACCGATGGCGGCTGGTACCTGCGTTCGACGTTGCTGGACCCGGCTTCGGTCGGTACGGCGGCTGCCACTGCCGCAGGGCCGCTGCTGGCCCCGACCGTGCCGCTATACGAGGCCTATTCCAGCGTCCTGCAGCGCTTCAACGAACTCGGCACGCTGCAACAGCGCGTCGGCAATCGCTCGTGGTCGCCTAACGCTTCAGTGCAGGCCGAGCAGGATGCCGGCAAGCCGATCATCGGCCGCGGTGCCTGGGCGCGCGTGGAAGGTTCGAACACCCATATCGATCCGTCGACCAGCACGACCGGCGCCAGCTACAACGTGCGCATGTGGAAGTTCGAAGGCGGCGTGGATGCACCGGTCATCGAGAACCAGTCCGGCACGCTGGTGGTAGGTCCGACGTTCCACTACGGCATCGCCAACTCCAACGTGTCGTCGATGTTCGGCAACGGCGCGATCGATGCCACCGGTTATGGCTTCGGCGGTACGGCAACGTGGTACGGCAACAATGGTTCGTATGTCGATGCCCGCGCCACGGTGACGTGGTACGACACCGACATCCGCTCGTCGACGCTGGCAACCAAGCTCGCCAATGGCAATCGCGGCAGCGGTGTGGCCACCAGCGTGGAAGCCGGCCACCAGCTCGCGCTGGGCGGCAACTGGTCTGTCACGCCGCAGGCGCAGCTCGCGTGGTCGCAGGTGCGTTTCGACGCGTTCACCGACCAGTACGGCGCCAATGTGTCGCGTGACAACGGCAACAGCCTGGTCTCGCGTCTGGGCGTGTCGCTGGACCACGAGACCAAATGGACCGCCGCCAATGGCAAGGCACAGCGCTCGCACGTCTATGGCATCACCAACCTGTACTACGACTTCCTGCACGGCACGTCGGCACGCGTGGCCGACATCAGCGTGGTCAGCAAGGAGCAGGCGCTGTGGGCCGGCCTGGGTGTCGGTGCATCGCTGAACTGGGACGATGACCGCTACACGGTCTATGGCGAACTGCTGGCGCGCACCAGTGTGCAGAATTTTGGCGATAGCAATGCGATCGGCGCCAAGTTCGGCTTCCGTTATCGCTGGTAAGGCGTCAGTAAGGCGGTTGGTCCCGTGCAGCATTGGCGCGGGACTGCATATCATCATGGAGTACGTTGGCTGATCGGCCGGCTATCGACGCTACAGGCGCGCATCCGGGTCGGTGCTCGATTCGTGGGTTGCATTGCCGCGCCGCTTGCCGTTCCAGTCAGCCTCGGCATTGCGCCCACCGCCCAGGGGCGGGAAGCTGTCATCCGTGTCGTCCTTGGGGCAGCTCTTGTGGCTGGCCCATGCCTGAATCAGCGTGCCGTCGACCGAGAAATGGTCCTTGGACAGAAGGTTATGCGGTCCGCCACGCGCACTACCTTCGTGAAAAAGCTCTCGATTATCTTGTGTTCAAGCAACGGATCACGGTTCTTCGAAAAGACCGAGTGGCTCCACACGTCGTCTTCCATTGCCAGGCCAACGAACCAACGAACCAACGAACCAGCATGTTGTAGCGCATTTGCTCCATCAACATGCGCTCGCTGCGCACCGAGTAGAAGACTTGCAACAGCAGTGCACGAAGCAATTTCTCCGGCGCAATCGAGGCGCGTTCGCTATCGGCATAGATGGTGCTAAACAGCCCGTTGAGGTCCTTCAGCGCGTCATTGACCAGCCGCCGGATTGCCCGCAATGGATGATCGGCGGGGACGAAGTCTTCCAATTTAGCCATCGTGAACAACGCCTCTTGCATCTCATCCATTCCACGCATCGCATCCGCCGCCAGAGTCTATAAACACGATATCCATAACGTCTGGCGTCAAATCCCCGTTTACTCGGGGGCCAAATTCATTAGCCTGCTGGAGAGGTAGCAGACTATCGCCGTACGCACGGCAGGGTCCGATCCAGATACTTTCTGGACTCGTGGTGGCCAAGTTTCTATCATCACTTGCGTGCATTCAGCGGCGCCAAGATTGCATGATGCCGCGCACAATTTGTGACGTGCAGCCGTCGTCGTAAGGAGGCCCTATGTCAGTCATGATGAAAGCCGCAGTGGTGCGAGCGTTCGGCGCACCATTGTCCATTGACGAAGTGCCGGTGCCGCAGCCAGGCCCGGGCCAGATTCAGATCAAGATTGAAGCATCAGGAGTTTGCCATACCGATCTGCACGCAGCCCAGGGCGATTGGCCGGTCAAGCCCTCATTGCCGTTCATCCCCGGCCATGAAGGCGTGGGTTTCGTGTCCGGTGTTGGCGCGGGTGTGACGCGCGTGAAGGAAGGTGATCGCGTGGGCGTGCCATGGCTCTACAGCGCCTGCGGGTACTGCGAGCACTGCTTGCAAGGCTGGGAAACCCTTTGCGAGCGACAGAAGAATACCGGCTACTCCGTCAACGGCGGCTACGGCGAATACGTGGTGGCCGATCCGAACTATGTCGGACTACTGCCGAACAGCGTTGGCTTCGTCGAGATCGCGCCCATCCTGTGCGCGGGCGTGACGGTCTACAAGGGCCTCAAGGTCACCGACACGCGCCCCGGCCAATGGATGGTGATCTCCGGCATCGGCGGCCTCGGGCACGTGGCTGTGCAGTACGCTCGTGCGATGGGTTTGCGTGTGGCGGCCGTCGACATCGATGACGAGAAACTCGCGCTCGCCCGCAGGCTTGGCGCGGAGGTGACTATCAACGCCAGATCCGCCGACCCGGCCGCGTTCCTGCAGAAGGAAATCGGCGGCGCGCACGGCGTGCTGGTGACGGCGGTCTCGCCGCAGGCCTTCTCGCAGGCCATCGGCATGGTACGCCGGGGCGGCACTATCTCGCTCAATGGCTTGCCGCCGGGCGACTTCCCCACGCCGATCTTCGACGTGGTGCTGAAGGCCATCACAATTCGTGGCTCGATCGTCGGCACGCGCAGCGACCTGCAGGAGGCAATCGAGTTTGCCGCCAACGGCGCAGTGAAGGCGACAGTGTCCACCGAGAAACTGGACAACATTAACGGCATCTTCGACCGCATGAAGGCCGGTCAGATCGAAGGCCGCATCGTGATGGACTTCAGATAGTTGCCGCAGAGCATCGGGGCGCTGCCGGCGCCCCGCACAGCGACCACTCTGGGCCGAGTTGTGGTGTGAATGATTCCAACGAATTTATATCTGATGATTGCCAGGCATACCAGAGCGGCGATCGAGGTGAGGCAGCCATGAAGACCGTTTCCATCGAAGATGCGGTTGATATGATTCCGGATGGCGCTATGGTGGTGGTCGGAGGATTCATGGGCATTGGCACACCGGAACGTCTGATGGACGAACTGGTGCGGCAGTCAAAGTAGGATTTGACGGTGATTGCCAACGAGACACCGCAATCCCAGGCAGGGGAATCAAGCTGGTCACCGCAGGCGCGCTTCGCCACGGGATCGTGAGCCACATCGGACTAAACTCCGAGACTCAGCGCAAGATGATTGCCGGAGAGATCGAGGTTGAACTGGTGCCGCAGGGCACGCTGATCGAGCGTATTCGCGCTGCGGCCTTGGTGGCATTCTCATCCCAACTGGCATCGGCACGCTGGTCGAGGAAAGACGAAGCGGAGGTGGGAGGCGTCGTGTACCTGCTTGAAACGCCGCTGTGTGCCGACTTCGCGCCTGTGGACGTCTTTCTCTCCGACTACCAGGGCAATCTAGTGTACGCCCTCATGGGCACGCAACTTCAACCCTATCATTGTCATGGCGGCGAGCATCGTGATTGTCGATGCTGCGCATTTCGTACCCGTCGACAGCGCATGTTGTGGCAACATGGGCCGAATCGAATTTTTGCATAGCGTTGGACTCCACGAATTCCGCGGAGAGCTGATCAACATAGCCTCAAATTGGTTTACGTCGTCGTCCGCCGTAGTCGCTCAACCGGCGGTTTCGGTTGGCGATGTGGCACGGACCACCTCAACGTGGGACTGTATACGGGGCTCGCTGGTGTCGGATACACGTTTCTCCGCTTGTTGGACAGCTCCGCGGTTCTATCCTTTCTACTCTTTGAGTGGGCAGCGGCTGATATTGCTCCCCCCTTTTTCTCCCGATATCGATTGGGGAATGGCGGCAAACCGGCCTGTAGCTGACACGCCGCTCAGTAATCGAAAATGTCCACTGGGTCGGGAGTACGCACTGCCGTCTGGCCGCTTCCGGGCACCTGAATCCCACTGGCCGTCTTCCAGCGCTGAGTTTGAAGAGCGGTCTGATGCAGCCCGACCCCTAACAGCCAGCCCAAAGGCCTCGCATGACTGGCTGTTATCGGTTGCCTTCCAGACGGTAGAAGGTGATAGCAGGTCAGTCGACAGCGTTGAAGGCATCGCTGTACTGAACGATGCCTTCAGGCGCTGGCCTACGCAAGGTCAGTGCCATGAAGTAGCCGGGTGGCACGCCCGGCAATTGCAGGCTCGCATGGGCGTGACTGTTCCACATTCGTCGGCTTCGATCATTCCACTTTACTGCTATCGGTGTCGCCGATCTGGGCGTCGCTCTCGTGGCTCATGGCGGCCGCAGCCAGCGTTGTCGCGTTGGCAGGCGCCGCTTCTTTACGCTCGCTGTAGCGGTCGGTCAGCTAGTCGCTGCGGTCGCGCACCAGGAGCGTGAGCTTGTAGAGCTCCTTCATGACGTCGACCACGCGGCCGTAATAGGGCGACGGCTTCATGCGGCCGTTGGCGTCGAACTCGTGGTACGCCTTGGCCACCGATGACTGGGTCGGGATCGTCACCATGCGCATCCAGCGGCCCAGCACGTGCGGCGTGTTACGTCGTTGAACGACTGCGAACCGCCACACACCTGCATTACGGCCGGACGACGACAGGCCCAGCAGCAGCGCGACTATGTAGAGCGCGACCTACGTGATGAGCTATCCCACGGAACCCATGACGGCGCCGTTGAGCACGACCTGCGGCAGCGTGAAGTAGGATCGCCCTTGCAGTGTTGCGACCAGACAAAGACCATGGCCGTGCAGGGTGCCGCCACTAGCAGGATCAGGCGGACGACGTAGCTATCTCGGCCCAGGTTCCAGTCATCAAGCTGGTAACAGCGTATTCTTGGAAATCCCATTGCATTGATAAAGCGCGTGGCCGAAGTACCGCTTGCACTACGTCGACAGCCCAGAGGCGTTCGGCACCCTTGAACGCACCGATCATTGGGCTGTTGGAGATCAGTTCCGTCGTTCCACACAGTTGCAACACATCACCATTGAGGAAATCGACAAAAAGCAATCCGGCAATGGGGTTTAGGTGCAGGTTGCCTAAGGTGTTGAAGTGCAAATTTCCGGCGTAATCCGGGATGATCAAGCGATTCCCAGTAATCTTAATGAAGCCAGGGCGGCCGCCACGATGAGACACATCCACCGAGCGTTGGCCGTCGTCGTGTTCGATATAGCTTGCAACGAAGAAGGTATCAGCGTTGCAAATCCTCTCTATCGTAGAGGCGGCCAGTGAGGTGTAATCCTGACGTTTTCCCTGGCTCTTGCGATGTATGTCACGTTTGTAGGAGCGCTGCTGGATGTACTGCGGACAGTTACCGAAAGAGTGCTCGACAGCAACTTCCAATCGGCCCGCGCCGGCTTGTTGGAGAGTGCCGTTAACGCGGTTGCGCCGCCGCGTGTGCAGCTCAATACCCAATAGGCCGACAGCACTGCCAGCGTTAAACCCGCTCACAGCGGGGTCTTGATGGTCGAGCTCGGTGGCTAGCACCAGGCGCCGGGGATCGGGTGAGGTGACGAAGCCTTCTGGCCCTTCGAGTAGCGTCGCCCAAGGCCGGCCTTGGACATCCACTGCGCCGACGATCATAAAGGGCAATTGGTGATAGAAGTCACGATGCTGGTCCGGCATGTAGTTGCGGATCACTCGCTGACCGTAGGACTCCATGTCCCCCGAAACGCCGGCACGTTCTTGCATCGCCCTTTCGCCGGCATGCCAGGGAGAACGGCGGGAAGTGGTTGAAAGGTTCATCACTAAGACCTCGCTGGAGAAGCTGCCGGGCTTACCGACAGCGGGTGGTGGGTTCAGCCGGCCTGCAGGCCGGCAACGGAGCGCTGCATGGGCACGAAGCCAGGCAGGGCCTCGATGCGGGTCAGCCAAGCGCGAATGCCGGGGTAGTGCGCTAACGACACATTGCCCTCCGGCGCGAGCGCGATAGAGGTGTAGTTGGCGACGTCAGCAATGCTGGGGGACTCACCTGTGAGGAAGGGCGTTCTGGTCAGTTCACCATCCATTACCTGGAACAAGGCATGGGCACGCGCGATGACGTCATCGGCATTGAAGCGAGCGCCGAATACGGTGATGAGCCGCGCGGCCCCAGGGCCAAAGGCGACTTGGCCGGCGGCCACCGACAGCCAACGCTGTACGCGGGCCTCGCCTAGCGGATCTGTCGGCAACCACTGACCATTGCCATATCTTTTGGCCAAGTAGACGAGGATGGCGTTCGAGTCGCTGACGATAGTGCCTCCGTCGTCGATCACCGGGACCTGACCGAAGCTATTGAGGGCCAGGAATTCGGGGTGCTTGTGGGCCCGCTTGGCTAGGTCTACAAAGATCAGCTCGGTGGGCAACTTAAGCAACGCGAGCAACAGCTCTACGCGGTGAGCATGCACTGACAGCGGATAGCGGTAGAGCTTGATGGCGTGGGTCATGGCGCTAGCTCCGTTCAAGTTGAGGAGGACATGGGATATCCGAGGAACTTCTGCAGCTTCCCGTAAGCCATCGAATTCGGCGATAGGGCATCAGAGCAACCACTCTCGAGGAATTCGCGACTCACTGCCTCAGTGGCGCCGAAGCTGACTTGGGAGATGCCAGAGCCGGCGCTAA
This sequence comes from Cupriavidus sp. 291-E7, assembly GCF_057798835.1. Lineage (NCBI taxonomy): Bacteria > Pseudomonadati > Pseudomonadota > Betaproteobacteria > Burkholderiales > Burkholderiaceae > Cupriavidus > Cupriavidus sp. 291-E7. The sequence goes on along the minus strand of NZ_JBYOJV010000022.1, from coordinate 16,671 downwards.
GGCGACGCACTCCCAGCTTCGCGAGACCCGCCGCATCAGGTAGGCCGGGCCACGCCATGACGTTCAGGGGCAAGGAAACTCCATAAACGACCTCGCCGATCTGGCCGGCCTGCAGGATGCCTGGCAAGAAAAAGCCGTCTGCACCGGCTCCTTCATATATCGTTCCACGGCGGATCGCCTCTTCGACGAGCTTTGCTTTTGGAGCAAGGCTGGCGAGGAAAACGTCGGATCGCACATTGACGAACAAGTCTGCGCTTGCGTTGGCTACGGCGCTCGAGATGGCATCAATTTTGGAAGCGAGGAGTGATGGGTCATCAGTACCGTCTTCGATATTGATGCCTGCGATGCCCAGGTCCACCAGACGCATCACGTTGTCGGCAACGATCTTCGGCTTGTCAGAGTAGCCGTTCTCCAAGTCGAAGGTTAGCGGCACTGTTAGCACGCGAAGCATGCGCCGAGCGGCGCCTACAGCCTCTTCGATGGGCAGTTCACGTCCGTCGCTGTAGCCGAGAGCCCATGCTACCCCTGCGCTCGTCGTTCCGACCGCGCCCGCACCTAGGTTCTCGATGACCTTGGCTGTCCCCGCGTCCCATGCATTGGCAAGGATAAGAGGCAGCGGGTTGCGGTGAAGCTTTCGAAATGTATCAACAGTCTTCGACATATTCGACTCCGGTTTGAAGGCGTCCCGGACGCCAAACCAAATACTGCGAGGCAGAAGCGGAGGCGGATGCCGCCTCCTGTTCTCTTCGCCGTGATCAGCTAGACTTGTTTCCATTCGCCGGCGCGGGCTCCCATCCACCCCCGAGTGCACGAAACACGCCGACGGCAGCTCTCGCAGCATTGGCGCGATTTGCATCGAGCTCGTCGCGTGCGGTCAGTATTTGGCGGTCGGCGTCCAGAACATCAGTCAGCGTGATGGACCCGGCGCGATAGGCTTGCTCCGACAGATCGCGGGACTTTACAAGCGCTTGTACTTCATCTCGAAGCTGGACCACGTGAATCTCTGTCTGAGTCAGGGTGGTGAATGCGTTTTCCACGTCCTCGGCAGCGCGAAGTACGGCCTTGCGATAGAGTGCGAGCGCCTCGGCATTGGCGCCGCGCGCCTGAGCTACCTCTGCATCCACCTTGCCGAAATCGAACAGTCTCCAACGCAATGCGCCACCACCGGTCGCAGTGAAGGCGGGGGAAGTGAAGAGCTTCCCTGCGTTCAGACTGTCGAATCCCAGAGCGCCAGACAGCGAAATCTTGGGGTAGTAGTCGGAGATTGCGACGCCAATGCGCTCGCTCGATGCGGCCAGACGACGCTCCGCAGCAATGATGTCGGGGCGACGACGCAACACTTCCTGGGGTTCAGCATCGGCAGGCACGTCGGGGACCGCCGGAATATCGCTTACCGCGCCAAGCTCCTGCGCATACGTACCAGGCTGAACGCCCATCAGGACATCGAGTCGATTGAGTTGCTGCTCCAAACCGATACGCAACGGGGGCACGGAGGCCAACGCATGCTTCAGCAGGGCATCAGCCTGCGCAACCTCCCGTCCCTGTGCTGCGCCAGCATCGTAGCGGTCACGTACCAGCCGTAGCAGACGCTCATCTGTCTGAATCTGCTTTCCGGCGATGGCCAGTCGCGCCTGGTAGCCACGGATCTGGAAGTACGCGTCAGCTGCGTCGGCCGCGACCATTACACGCGTGCCGGCATGATCGGCTTCTGCTGCGATGGCCGCATATTCGGCCGCCGCGGCACCGCGCCGCAGCCCACCGAACAGATCGATTTCCCAGCTTGCAGCCGGACCAACCGTGTAGAAAGGGGTGTTCCGCTTGAAAGCAGGGCTTCCCGACGCGACAGAGCCGAGGGGGCCACGCAGGCTCTGATGGGTATAGCCTGCAGCGGCATCGAAATCCACAGTCGGAAGAAACTGCGTGCCGGCGCTACTCGCTACTGCACGAGCCTGCTGCACACGAGCTATCGATGCCGCCAGATCCAGATTCTGGTCAAGTGCACGCTGGACGATATTGACAAGCATCGGGTCGTTAAACCCGTGCCACCAGTTCTCCAGCGATGGCGCCGGCGCTGCTCTATTCGCTGCGGCGGCCGTGCTGTGGAACGGCGTCATATCGTTTGTTGGCGGCGATGTGTAGTCGGGGCCGACGGCGCAGCCTGCCAGCAGTGCGTTCAACAACAGGGTACCTACGGCTGTCTTGGACAGCTTCGACGGAATGCGGGTCATGCTGACCTCCCAATACCGAGTCGGCTCATGACGCCCGACACAGCAGCGTTTTTACGCACGCGGTGGATCATGCTGTAGAAGGCAGGCGTGAACAGCAGACCGAAGATCGTCACACCGAGCATTCCGAAGAACACTGCGGTACCGAGAGATTGCCGCATCTCCGAACCGGCGCCGGTGGCTACGACCAGCGGTGCCACACCGGCGATGAAGGCGAACGATGTCATCAGAATCGGGCGCAAGCGAGTCCGAGCCGATTGCACTGCCGCATCTTCTGCGTTTGCACCATCCTCATCCTGCCGTTGCTTGGCGAATTCGACGATGAGAATCGCGTTCTTCGCGGCTAACCCAAGGAGCACCACGAATCCAATTTCGGCGAGGATGTCGATCGGCATATTGCGCAAGTGCAGGCCGGAGGACGACGCAAGCAAGCACATCGGAACAATCAGAACGATGGCTAACGGCGTTTTCCAGCTTTCGTATTGCGCTGCGAGCACGAGGAATACGAACAAGGCCGCTGCGACGAAGATGGCAATCGTCGGGATACCGTGCTGCTGTTGCTGATATGCAAGATCGGTCCATTCGAAGCCGATGCCTGGCGGCAACACTTCCCTGGCAAGCTCCTCCATGCGCTTTATCGCTGTACCGGAAGCCACCCCCGGCGCTGCGACTCCCATCACTTCAGCTGCCGGGAACAGGTTGTGTCGCGGCACGCGATACGGCGAAGTCATATCCCTGAACATGGCCACGGAACCGATAGGGACCATCTCCCCGTCTGCATTGCGCACCTTCAGCCGCGCAATATCCCCAGGCGTCTTGCGGAACGCTTCGTCGCCCTGGGCAAGCACTTGATAGGTGCGGCCGAGATAGTTGAAGTCATTGACGTATTGCGAGCCAAGATACAACTGCAGAGTCGAGGAGATATCGGTAGTCGTCAGACCAATCTTCTCGGCCTTCAGACGGTCGATATCGGCATAGATCGACGGCGATCCGGCGTTGTACAGCGTAAAGACACCACCAAACGTCTTGTCCTTGTTCGCTGCGGCGACCAGCGTATTTGCTGCCTTGGCCAGGGCCTGCGGCCCGAGCCCATCACGGTCCTGCAGCATCAACTTGAAGCCGCCGGCGGCACCGAGACCTTGAACTGCTGGCGGTTGCACGACGATGACATAGGCGTCCTTGATGACAGACAGCTGCTCCTGCAGTCTTTGAACCATCGACGCAGCCGTGACACCCTTTATGTGCTCACCGTAGAGCGAAGGCAGGGAAGTGAAAACCGTCCCCACATTTGGCGCCACGGTCGACGTGGTGACATCGAAGCCTGCCGTTGCCGACGTGTGCGAGACACCAGGCGTCTTGAGGGCAATTTCATTGACTTCGCGCACGACCTTGTGGGTACGCTCGAGGCTTGACCCTGGTGGCAAATTGACAATCACTGCGAGATAGCCAATGTCCTGGTCAGGAATGAAGCCAGTGCTCATGCGGGACATCTGCAGGCCGGTAAGGCCGATCAGACTGACGTACGCCAACGCGACAATCGTGCCGGCACGAGCCAGACGAGCAGTCATCCTGCCGTAGCGATCCGACAGCCATTCGAAACCGGCGTTGAACTTGCGGAAGCACTGACGGATGAAAGCACCAATGCCATGAGCCTTCGCGTGCGTGTGTTCGTGCGGCTTAAGCATGACTGCGCACAGAGCCGGGCTCAGCGTCAGCGAGACCAAACAGGAAATAGCCGTCGAAGCAGCGATCGTGATGGCGAACTGCTTGAAGAAGAGCCCAGATATCCCCGAGATGAAGGCCGTCGGGACGAACACGGCGCACAGTGTCAGCGCGATGGCAATCAAAGCCGTCGAGACTTCTGTCATCGTCCGGCGAGCAGCCTCGCGTGGCGTCATGCCAAGACTCATGTTGCGCTCGACGTTCTCGACCACCACGATGGCATCGTCCACCACGATCCCCACTGCCAGGACGAAGCCGAATAGTGACAGGTTATTCACCGACATTCCGAAGGCAGCCAGGACCGTAAAGGTGCCGAGCAGCGAAATCGGGATGGCAATCACCGGGATAATCGTGGCTCTCCAGCTCTGGAGGAACACGTAGACCACGCCCACCACCAGAACGATGGCGATGAAGATGGTCAGAATGACTTCCTCAATCGAGTACGTTACGAAGTTGGTGGGATCGTAAGTCCTCATGTAATCGACGCCCGGCGGGAAATCCTTCTTGAGCTCCGTCATCTTTTCCCAGACCGCACGCTGCACTTCAACCACGTTTGCATCCGGCGTGGCGATGACCCACCAGGGCGCCGACACATGGCGGTCGGTGTAGGCCTTGGAGCCATAGTCCACCGAGCCCAGTTCCACGCGGCCGACATCGCGGATGCGGGTGACACGCCCCTTGTTGTCGGCCTTGATGATGACGTCTCCGAACTCTTCGGGTTTGGTCAGACGTCCCAACGCTTCGACGTTCACTTGATATGCCGCGCTGTTCGCGACGGGCGGTGCATTCAGCGCGCCGGCCGACACCTGAGCATTCTGGGCGCGAAGCGCTGCCATGATTTCGCTTGCGCTGATGTTGTATGCGGCTGCCTTATCCGGATCGATCCAGATACGCATGGCATAGCGCCGCTCGCCGAGTATCCAGAAGTCAGCGACACCAGGGACGCGTGCGATTTCGTCCCTCACGCGGAGCATGTAGTTGGAAAGATACTCTGCACTGCGCGAGCCGTCCGGTGAATAGACGAGCACACCAAGCAGCAGGGCTTGAATGGTCTTCTTTACCTGGACGCCCTGAAGCTGAACTTCTTGTGGCAGCCGGGACAACGTGTCCTGCACTCGGTTGCGGGTGAGCATCAGCGCGGTATTCGGATCCGTGCCGAGCTTGAAAATGACAGTAATGGTGAGTAAGCCGTTCCCTGTCGACTGGCTACTGATGTACGACATGTTTTCCACGCCGTTGATGGCCTGCTCGAGCGGCGTGGCCACTGTGCGAGCGATGGTCTCGCCAGACGCGCCTGGATAGGCAGTCGTAATCTGAATGGTCGGAGGAACAATGTCCGGATACTGGGCCACGGGCAGCGTGGTCATTGCTGCCAGCCCGAACAGAACAATGAAGATATTGAGCACCGCGGCGAATCGTGGGTGGTCAATAAAGAAGTGAGCGAGCTTCACGGCATCAGTCCTGTTCGGCGAGCTTGATAGAGCCCGGCTGGGGCGCGATCTTCGAACCCGGCGTCGCAAGCGGTACACCGTCGAGGACGACCTGGTCGGTGGCAGCCAGGCCTGAGCGCACCACGCGCAGCCCGCCGCGAATGTCCCCTATCTCAACCTTCTTCGGCGTCACGATGTTGTCCTTGCCCACCGTGAGGACGATGTGTTCCGATTGATCCGCGAGGACGGAAGCATCCGGCACCAGAAGAGCCGGTTCAGGGACGGATACAGCCATCCGAATACGTGCGAAGCCGCCCGGGGTCAGATTCAGATCAGGATTGCGGATCGTGGCACGCGCGTGGATCGTGCCGCTGGAGCGATCGAGGGTGTTGTCGATGAAATCCAGTGTGCCGTGGCGGTCGTACGTCGACTCGCCGTTGAGTGAGATCTCAATCTTGTTGGCGAGTGGTCCCTTCTCCTTGGTGCGCTGCTGCTGGAACTTCATGTAGTCGGCCTCGCTCATGTCGAAATTCAGGTAGATCGGATCCATCGACACGATTGTGGCGAGCAGGGTAGTCGGACCATTGGCCGCGCGATTGCCGGCGATGATGTTGCCTGTCGAGACCTGATGTGTACCGATCCGGCCAGTGAACGGTGCCTTGACGCGCGTGCGCTCGAGGTCGAATCGTGCGTCCCGGATCTGTGCCTTCGCGTCGTTCACTGCCGCCTGGGCGGCACGTTTTTCGGCCAGACGCTGCTCAACGTTTTGTTGCGTACCCGCATCGGTGTTCTTCAGCGTTTCAGCGCGCGTCAGTTCCCGGCCGGCTAGTTCAAGTCGAGCAGTCGCACTGTCGAGTTGGGCTTGTGCTTTGCCAAGTGCGATGTCGTACGGCTCCGGATCGATGACGAATAGAAGGTCGCCCTCGCGGACGATATCGCCGTCCTTGAAGTGGATTTGCTTCAAGGTCCCGCCAACTTGTGCGCGTAGCTCCACGCTTTTGACCGGCGAGAATTGGCCAAGAAAGGCGATGCGTGTCTCGATGTCACGCTGGAGTGGGGCACTGACGGACACAATGGGTGCCTTGGTCGGAGCGGCCTGGACCTTGTTTGAACCTCCCACGTAAAGCGTCAAGCCGCTGCCTGCCACAGCCACTGCAGCCACGGCGATTGAGCCCACCCATACAGCTTTTCGATTTTTACCGGAAGCCTGGCTCGCGTGGATTCCGGCGTCCAGCCGGGCGATGTCGTCATTCATCTTCGTTCCTCATTGGATCTTGGAGAGGGTTGTGCCGCTGAACCACAAGCCGGCAGCGGTTTGTTCCGAAGCGCCGACATCTCCCTACACCTCTCCGGCTGGTCTGGCCCTCAGCCAGTTTTAGATGATCAATTGACGCTATCTAAATTTAAGATAAAATTCATCATCTAAAAAGTCAAGAATTAGATGTTCACTTGACACTATAAATTTTGTGAACGATAGTTCAGTCGTCGCCGGCGCAAAGGGGGGGATCGCCCCGCGCGCGGCCTTAAGGAGCTGGTAAATGAAGAAGTCGAAGGCGGAAACCGCCGAGACTCGACGGCGGATCGTTGAAATCGCGGTGCAGGAGTTTCGACGCAACGGCATTCATGCGACCGGCGTCTCGGAGATCATGGCGGCGGCCGGTCTCACGCATGGCGGCTTCTATCGCCACTTTGCGTCGAAGGACCAACTGGTCGCTGAGGCCTGCGCGGCGAGCATGGAGTCGCTGGTGCAGACGACGGAAGCTGCGGCCGAAGGTGGAACAGAGGCTTTCTTGAATCACATCCGGGGCTCTCTCGCCGAGCGATTGGGCGGATGCCCGTTGGTTGCTCTTGGAAGTGAGCTCGCTCGGGCAGACGACGACACAAGACGTGCTGCGTCGGACGGGTTCCGCGGACTTATCGATGTGATTTCTGAGTACTTTGACTCGGAGGAAGCGAAAGGCGATGCCATCTTCGCGTTGTCGGCCATGATTGGCGCCGTCACGATGTCGCGGATCATCGATGACCCTCAGCTCTCAGATCAAATCCTCGCGGAGGCGAAGATGCGACTGACCGGGCTTCCCACGACAACGCCGGGAAAAAAGCGGCCTTCGGCAAAAAAGCCGCTCCGCAGTGGGCAAACGGCGGATGCACCCCTGGACTAGGGCAAGGACTACACAAGTAAGCCTGCCGGAACACCAAGCAGTACAGGTTGGTGTTCCTTTTTTAGGACAATCCTCTATCTAGGAGAAGATAGATGATGACTAAAGAGGCACGTAATCCGCGGCAGATCCAGGTAGAGCTTCTCCAGGACTGAGATCTCGACAGTCAAAGTAAGGAGTGCGTGATGAACGCTAAGAAGACTCTGACCGTCGCTATCTTCGGTGTTGCTGCATTAGCAGGCTTGGGCTCAAGCAGCCAGGAGTGGTTGTCATGAAAGGCAATTCTGTTCGTGAACGGCTTGTTCAACATGCCTCCGCCCTCATCCGCCGACGTGGATACAACGGGTTTAGCTATCGCGATCTTGCGAACCTGGTTGGGGTGAAGACCTCGAGCATTCACTATCACTTTCCGGCAAAAGGTGATCTGGTGTTCGAAGTGATGCGGCAATACAGCGAGACGTCCAGTTTGCAACTCCAGGCGATAGATATTGAACTGCCGTTGGTGGAGCAAGCGAATCAGTATTTCCACTCGTTGCAGTACAACATCACGCTAAATGAAGTATGCCTGGCAGGCATGCTGTCGGCCGATATCCTGGACTTATCAGACGCAGTCCGGTCGCAGCTTCACACGCATTTCGACATGCACGAGCAATGGATAAACGGATTGCTGCGACGTGCAGAGTCGGAGCGGGGGCAGGCATATCCCGTACCGACGTTGGCTTTCGCGAAGGTTCTGTACGGCGCTATGCAAAACGGAATCATTGCACGTCGAATTACCGGCTCCACCGACCACCTGGATGCGACAGCGAGCCTGCTTTTAGGTGCGGTCAGTGTGCAGGTACCGAGTCCGATAAATCTTCGCTTTCCAGTCGAGCAGCAATTCGGCGACTCGCTTGGAGTGCTCCGGACTTGCTTCTAGCCCCATCGTGGCAGTCCGAACGTCGTCCAAGTATGCCGAGAGGGACGGTGCGCCTGCCCCCTCCTGTAGCAGGACAAGCACCTTAGGCAAATACGCTTGGTATTCGTCGCGTGCCGCGGGACTGTACGCGACTTCAATAGGATCCCAGACGTAGAACAGAACTTCATCGACTCTTCTGTACAACTCCAGTGCGGTGTCGGTCAACGTTTGCCCCATAACGCATCACTCCTTTCTCCACGACTGACAATTGACGGAAGCATACGTGTCAATTGTCAATGAGCAACACGACGGCGTGAAAACTCGGAAATACTTCAATGACAGAAAAAACATTGCAGCTAGACGGTGAAGCGATAGACTTAAATGCCGCGGCGCCAGCGGGGTGGAGCCCGGCTACCTGGTTCGCGGTCCTTTCGATGGCGGCGACCAGCTTTGCACTAGTCTCAGCCGAATTCTTGCCGGCGGGCCTGTTGACGCCAATGGCAAGCGATCTCGGCATCAGCGAGGGAACGGCGGGACAGGTCGTCACTGCCACGGCTTCTGTCGGCGCCGTAATGGCTCTATTGAGCAATGTTCTGATCGGCAGATTGAACCGCAAGACGGTGCTGATGGGTCTCAGCGCCTTGGCGTTCGGCTCCAACATTCTTGCGGCGGTGGCGACCGAATTCTGGCTAATTTTGGTAGGTCGGGCCGGGCTGGGCATCGCCCTCAGTGGTTTCTGGGCGCTTTCATTTGCCGTCGTAGCAAGGCTGGTTGGTACCAAGGCAACAGGTCGAGGAATGGCTATCGTCACCCTCGGCGTCTCGCTCGCCACCATTGCTGCCCCCTCGATGGGGGCACTAGTCAGCGACTGGCTGGGCTGGCGCAGCGCCATGGCAATGACAGCGGGGCTGGCCGTGCTTGCGATGCTGCTGCAGTGCCTCGCACTGCCGGCGTTGCCTGCAACTACAAGCAACAGTCTTGCCGATGTCCTTCGACTGACCCATCGGCGCGGCATTCAACTCGGAATGCTAGCTATCCTTTTGCTGATGACGGGGCATTTTGCTGGATCGGTCTATTTGCGCCCCTTCCTCGAACAGGTTACGCACCTTGCAACCGGGCCGATTGCCCTGGCGCTGCTCAGTTTTGGTATTGCTGCTGTAATCGGAAATGTTGCAGGCGGCCGCATGGCGGACGTCAATATCCACACAGCCGTCACGACCACCGCCGTGCTAATGGCGTTTGCGGCACTCGCTTTGGTACTTTGGGGCGTGCGCGTCGATGTCGCCTTCGGCTTCACTACGTTGTGGGGCCTTGCCTTTGGCATGGCGCCAGTGGTACTTCCAATCAACCTGTCCCGTGCGGCGCCTGACGCCCTGGAAGCAGCAGGCAGTCTGATGATCACGTCATTCCAGGTCGCCATCACTATCGGCGCGGTTGTCGGCGGCTATGTTGTGGATACCTACGGCGCTATGGGGCCCTTAACTCTTACCGCTGTCCTTGCTGCATCGACAATCGTGCTGGCGCTGCTACAACCCCGCAGCTAGTCTTGGCGTTCTGAGATGTCGGAGTGCCCGCTAAGTTGAAATGTCAGTCCGACTCGCAGGAAGTGACCGAGTTGCGACAGGAGGCGGGTGGGCAGCGGCGCGAGCCATAGGTCCGGCACGGCGACTAAGGGCTGCGGCGACGACGGTGATCGGCGCTATAGCTGCCGTAACGGTAGTGAACAACCGATGGCCGCTCATGGCCGATAGCACCCGATCGCCTTGGCGACCCGCCGAGTTGACGGCGGCAGGCGGTAGTTGACCCCTCTCGGTCGTTTGTCAGCATTTGAGTTGAATGACCGCTTTCCGGGCGACACCGATCTATGCTGTAGGCGCTCCAGTCGTCTCGGACACAGTGAGCAACAGTGGGGGGGCCATCTCGCAATGCACGGTGTCTCCGCCGCTCCCGCCAGGTCTGAGCCTCGATCCGCAGAGTTGTACGATCAGCGGCACGCCTACCGGCACCCGCCATGCCACGGTCTACACGGTCACCGCGAGCAACGCCGCGGGCAGCGCCACCACCCGCGTCGAAATCGAGATCAAGGACGCTCCCATTGCGCCAGACGGCCTGGACTACTTGGATCGGTCGGTCATTTACCCGATCAATGCGCCGATCACGCCCAACACACCGATCAGCACAGGAGGAGAGATCACACAATACAGCGTGTCACCGGCACTACCGTCCGGCCTTGCCATTGACCCGCGGACCGGCACCATCACTGGCACCCCCACGGCGGTGACGGCATCGGTGGTCTATACGGTGATTGGCGCCAACAGCGTGGACAGCGTCCAGGCCGCGCTGACCATCGAAGTGGCCACGGTGGCCAAGCCGCCGGTCGGCCTCGTCTATGTGGATCGGTTACCCGAATACACTGTCGGCGTGCCGATCCCGTACAACGAGCCCGCTTACTCCGGCGGCGAAGCCACCCAGTTTTCGGTCTCCCCTGCGTTGCCGGCAGGTTTGAGCCTCAACACGCAGAGTGGGGTCATCAGCGGCACGCCCACTGCTGAACTGGCCCAGACAACGTTCTTCGTCACCGCCAGTAACAGTGCCGGCAGCGTCACTGCGCAGTTCACCATGACGGTGGCCGCAACCCAAGTCGGTGAGTGGCTGCCCGCGGATGCCATGAATCAAGGACGCTTCCGCCACACGGCCACGCTATTGCCCGACGGGCGAGTCCTGGTCGCAGCGGGGAACAGGAAGCAGGCGACATCCTCCGCCGAACTGTTCGACCCGTCGACGAACGGTTGGACACGAACCGGCAGCCTTGGGCGGATCCGGCAAGCGCACTCTGCCACGCTTCTGCCAGACGGACGGGTCCTGGTGGCAGGGGGATTCAGCACAGGTGGCGGTAACGCGCTGTCTTCGGCGGAACTGTTTGAGCCGGCCACCGGTAGTTGGTCGCCGACAGGCAACTTGAACCAGGCGCGTGACAGCCACACCTCCACACTGCTCCCAGACGGCCGTGTGCTGGTAGCAGGCGGGGAAAGCCAGGGCAGCAGCCAGGGAGGGCTGGTTTCCGCCGAACTGTATGACCCGGCCACAGGCACTTGGACGCAGACCGGCAGTCTCGCCCAGGCGCGTGAGCAACACACGGCGACGCTGCTGCCTGACGGCAGGGTTCTAATAGCCGGCGGCGAGGCACCCGGTGGCGCTGCGCTGGCTTCGGCTGAACTGTACGATCCTGCGACGGGCACTTGGTCCTCAACCGGCAGCATGGGCCAGGCCCGCAATGCCTACGCCGTCGCGCAACTCGCCGATGGGAGGGTACTCGCTGTGGGAGGAACGGATGGTACGAACGCACTTGCCTCGGCCGAGCTTTACGATCCGGCGACAGGTGCGTGGTCAACCACCGGTAGCTTGCGACAGGCACGTGACTTCCATACCGCCACGCCCCTGGCCAGTGGGCGGGTTCTTGTGGCTGGCGGTACCGACGGCAGCGACTTGTTCGTGAGCGAGTTGTACGACCCTGTGACTGGAAGCTGGTCCCAAGTCGGCAGTCTTGAGCAATTGCGCGAGCAACATACGGCAACGTTGCTGGCAGACGGCAGGGTCCTCGTCGCAGGTGGAATTGGACGCGGGATATTGTCCTACACAGAATTGTTTCACTAGCTTGTGAGGGCGCCAAGGTCGCGGGCCGGGCTCGGATCCGAGGCCGTTCCATAGAGCGATTTAAACTGGCCGGCAAGCAAGCGAAAGCGGAATTCGTCTCGAGGAGGGCAAGATCATGAGCAAACGCTTCGTAGTGTCGTTCAAGGTTTTTGTCGCTAATAAGCTGAACATCGACTCCTTTTTTCTCGGCCTATCCATCGCTCTCATACTTGCACTGCAAGGGTGCTCAACTACGCCTGGACGGTTGCCAGCAGTCCCACACGAAGTAACGGGTATTGCTGAAATTCCTGGCATGCCCGGAGTACGCTACGCCGCAGGTGCGGATGCCCCCGGCCTGACTGAAGCGGCTTTTGACGCGCTGAAGAGGGAAAGGGATTATCTCGCCAGGCAGGGGCAGACTGGCCCGATGCCACAGGCGGTATATCTTGCGATTTCGGGTGGGGGTGACAACGGGGCATTTGCTGCGGGCTTGCTGAATGCATGGACGAAGACAGGAACAAGGCCGGAGTTCAAGCTGGTCACCGGCATAAGCACTGGTGCGCTTATCGCGCCTTTCGCTTTTCTCGGAGCGAAGTACGACGCGACGCTGAAGCAGGTATATACGACTATTTCCCCGAAGGACGTCCTAGAACAGCGTAGTTTTCTCGGCGGCGTGCTAAGTGACGCGATGGCTGATAACCGACCGCTGCTGACGCTGACCCGAAAATTCGTGACTGAGGACCTGCTCAAGGAGATCGCAGCCGAGTACGCCAAAGGGCGCATGCTATTAGTTGCCACGACCGATCTTGATGCACGCCGCGGAATCATTTGGGACATGGGAAAGATCGCGACCTACGGCGGTCCCAAAGCACTGGACCTGTTTATAAAGGTCCTGGTCGCTTCCACTTCGATTCCAGGCGCCTTTCCCCCGATGATGATTAACGTGGAAGTCAATGGTACCTCCTACCAGGAAATGCACGTTGATGGTGGCGTCGTGGCACAGGTATTCGCCTACCCGGCGACACTCCGTGTACAAGAGGAGGCAGCTTCGGTCGGCGTCCGCCGCGAGCGCAAGCTTTACATTATTCGCAACGCTCGACTCGACGCGGACTGGGTGCAGGTGGAACGCTCTACGATGAGCATAGCCTCTCGCGCGGTCGCATCGATGATCCAAAGCCAAGGCATCGGCGATCTTTACCGCATCTATGCGACTGCCAATCGCGACGCCGTTGACTTCAATCTTGCCTTCATCCCGGCAAGCTTTAACGCCCACAAAGAAGAGTTCGATACCGAATATATGCGTGCACTCTACGACGCCGCTTATAAGATGGCATTGAAGGGCTACCCGTGGGCTAAGGCACCTCCCGGATTTGCGTTGCCGCGCGCCGCGACAACGGAGAAATAGTGCATTGGCGGCATTGATTGGCGCGCTCCGCTTCGCAATCCAGGAACTCCCATTCGTTCCATTCTTCGCGAACCGACGCGAGCGACGTCCCGAAGGCCGCGCAAACTGGCGGCCACCGTTTCCCCTGTCTTGATGTGGGAACCAACACGAAAGCGCGGTACGCAGCCCGATACAGATGCGGCCGACAACACGCTCGAAATGATCGGTTCACGAGGGGCCGCTATCTAGGTAGGAGCTGACGCTGGAATTTCCGTGTGTAGCCTCGGATGAGAGTCTGTAGATGGCCGGGTTGAGGCAGAGCCACAGGAAATTTGCTCGCCTGAAACCGGTCGTTGAGCGAGGGCGGACGAGACCTCGGCTATTCGAATTGGACGGCGAGGTTGACCGACCGATCCTGGCCGAGGCTGTGTGAAAACGCTTTGATTGCCTAGACTAGAGCATCGTTTGGCGATGGGGGCAATGATGAAGCGCTATATCGAAGGCGAGGATCGTAAGCAAGTGACATTGCTGCCGGAATGCCTCGATGACTTTGTCGTTGAGGATAACCCGGTGCGCGTGATCGATGCATTTGTAGAGGAACTCGATCTGGCCGTCCTCGGTTTCGATGGTGCGACTCCAGCAACTACCGGAAGGCCGTCTTACCATCCGGCTGTACTGCTGAAGATCTACATCTACGGTTATCTCAATCGAGTGCAGTCGAGTCGGTGCCTGGAGCGCGAATGCCAGCGAAATGTCGAGTTGATGTGGTTGACCGGTCGGCTCGGCCCGGACTTCAAGACCATTGCAGATTTCAGGCACGTCAACGGTGCGGGCATTCGCAACGTATGTCGACGCTTCGTGACGCTGTGCCGCGAGCTGAAACTATTCACCCAAGCGGTTGTGGCCATCGATAGCAGCAAGTTCAAAGCGGTCAACAGCCGCGATCGTAACTTCACGCCGAACAAGATCGAGAAGCGCCAGCAGCAGATCGAGCAAAGCATCCAGCGCTACCTGGATGCCCTGGAGACGGCGGACCGCACGCAACCTGTCGAGGTCGAAGCAAAGACAGAGAGGTTGCGAGAGAAGATTGAAAAATTGCGTGAGCAGATGCGAAATCTGGATTGCACTGCAGAAGCCCTACACCACGTGCCGGACAAGCAAGTCTCGCTGACCGACCCCGATGCACGCTCGATGATCTCGCAGGCCAAGGGCACGGGCGTAGTGGGATACAACGTCCAGGTTGCCGTCGACGCCAAACATCACCTGATCGTCGCCCATGAGGTAACGAACGTCGGCAGTGACCGGACTCAGTTGAGCAAGATGGCCCAGGCTACCCGCGACGCCATGGGAAAAATGAAGATCAAGGCAATGGCGGACCGCGGTTACTTTAATGCCCCCGAGATCAAGTTATGCGAGGACACTGGCATCGCTGCGTTCGTTCCAAAATCGACTACTTCAAGCGCAAAGGCAGATGGCCGCTTTGATCGGGCCGACTTCATCTATATTGCGAGAGATGACGAGTACCAGTGTCCTGCCGGCCAGCGCGCAATCTACCGATACAGCTCGATTGAGCGCGGCGGGTTGACGCTGCGAACCTACTGGAGCAGCGCCTGCCCGCACTGTCCTATCAAGGACCAATGTACGCCGGCGGATTACCGACGCATACGCCGGTGGGAACACGAAGTGGTACTCGAAGCGATGCAGCGTCGACTGGATCGCATGCCGGATGCTATGACACTGAGGCGCCGAACGGTTGAACATGTATTCGGCACGCTCAAGCACTGGATGGGCTCGACGCACTTTCTGACGCGCAGGCTGGATAACGTATCAACCGAAATGAGCTTGCAGGTGCTCGCCTACAATCTGAAGCGAGTCATCAAAATACTGGGATTCGCAAAGATGATGCGTGCCATGAAGCTGTGCGGCGCCTGAGCTGATGTACCAGGTCAAATAAGCCTCCGCGCGCAATCACCGTCCGATTCCTCGCTTAATTAACGCGGCAACACTTTCCACCTGCTGCATCACGCCAATCTTCATTCTTACCGTACTTGCTGTTTTTACACAGCCTCGGCCGGGAAGAGCCCCTCTATTCACCACGCCGCCCCGCCTCGGAGCGTGCCCAATCGGAACCTGGCGTTTGGCTTCGACGATAAGCCCCGACCACTTCTACGGCTGGAACTGACTTCCGGCCTGCCGTCCGCTAGCCGTCCCTTTGTACCCACATACTGTGAGACGGGCCGCCCCTTTTACCCACTAACTGTGAGATTTCGACCCAGGTAGTTTGCGACGGCGCTCAACAACTCCTTGATTTATCTAGGTCGGGCTTCCCATTAACTTTGAGATGGGACAGTCACGATGGGGCAGCACGAGCTGACCGACAGCGATGGGCGAAAAGAGAATCGTTGGCATTGCGGAGCTTCCTGGGTGAAGGTCGATGAATGAGAGGGTAGGCGTGGACATCCGCCGCTGGAATCCCATCGGCGCGCAACACAGCGTTGCGCTGCGCAAGACGCGAATCGAATCCGAGGCGCCATGCGCGGCGGTTACACGTCCCTGCCGGGGGAGGGCCGTGAACCGCTGCGGCAGACGTCTAGCTCCCCATGATCTGTCGGCCCAACGCCACGCCGTATCGCACGAGCTGTTGGTTTTCCGGCAACCGCGCGTTCTCCCAAAGCGCGAGCCCACGGTGCAGATCGGTAGGACTGGCTTGCAGCGCCTGCGCCAAATTGAGTGCGTCGGCAGCAGCTTTTCCCGCGCCGGCGCCTGTGTGAGGTCGTGCCACGAAGGCGGCGTCCCCGGTAAGCACCACGCGGCCAAAGACCATGTTGGGGGCCTCGAAGTCCTGGATCAGCTGCACAAAGGGATCCGGCGTCGCAGTCACGAGATCCGCGAGTGTCGGTGCCAAGTGCTCCCGGGCAGCGGCTGTCAGTGACTGGATCTCTGCGTCACGCATGCTCCCTGGCGGCAAGGAGTGGCTATGCACATGGTCGTTGCGATCTCGCAGCAGGGCATCGAGCGCCTTGCCCTTCGCGATCTTGCGATACCACACCCAGTTTTGCCGCCTTTCTCCTACGCGGACGCTGCCGTCTTCTCCTGGGATGCGATAGCTCAGAAACTGGTGATGGGGACCATCCTGGAACGCGAACACGTTCTTCAGCAGGGCATCGCTGCGCTCACTGAGGGCCTGCTCAGGCAATACGCCGCGCCAGGCGGCATAGCC